>CAYMLM010000294.1:0-3481 GCA_964391385.1 uncultured Papillibacter sp. | reverse complement strand
CCATGCGGCAAGCTCAGGAGCCAGGCCGTCATTTTAAACGCGTAAAACGGACCCGTTCTGACGGGGCTCAAAAAGCGTGCCGGCACGCCGAAGTCCTCGTCGGCGCCCTTGACGCACCAGGCGTTGTAACGGTCAACGGTAAAACGCAGGTTGTCCGCCGGTATGCCCAATTTGGACGCAAGCTCCCTGAGCGTCCCGCCCCTGACGTATTCCCCGGAAAGGACGCCCTGCTCGACGCGTTTCTCGAGCCCGTCGAGCATCCGCCGGGCCTTGACCGGCTCCTGCCGGAGAAGGTGTTGCCTGTATTCCGAGTCCCAAATGGCGTACATGACGTTGCCCGGCGCGTTCATGCGGGCGTTTGTGACGGCCGGCTCCCAGGCCATCTCGCTTGCGAAGCGGTATCCGTCCCTGTTGACTGTCAGCCAGCTGGTATTCATCCCGGGCGCCAGGGCCGTGAAGTTCACCGGGTGGATGATCGGGGCGGGATTGCACCGCGTGATGGCGCCGCCGGCCCGCACGCCCAGGACGAGTCCGTCTCCCATATTGCCGCCGACCGGGAAATTTTCAACCTTGTCGGCACGCAGCGCCAGCGGGCACCAGCACCGCTTCATTTCCTCGTTGTCGGTGATGCCGCCGGTGGCGATGACGACGCCTTTTCGGGCGTTGATTTTTTTGTAGCCCTCCCGGTCGCTGACGACGACGCCCGTCACCCTCGGTCCCTCCGTCACAAGCTGCTCCGCTTTTGTGTTGAACCGGAAGTCGGTGCCGCACGAGCACGCCGAGCGGTACACCATCTCCACGAAATAAGCCGCGTTCCACTTGCCTTTTTTAAGCGGACTGCGCGGCGTGATATCAAACAAGTGCGCACTTTGAAACTGCTTGAATTTGTCTTCAAGACCATGCCAGTCGGACCGGGCCGTCATTTCGTCGTTGAGCGTGACCTTCAGTCCGTACGATTGTGCCATGTCGATGTAATAATCGAGGATCTCGCCGCTTTTTTCGGTGAAGGTCCGTATCAGATAATAGTTTGCCTGCTGCTGGCTCCACTCGTAGATCAGCCGCGCGGCCAGCGCGCTGTCGATCGTCACCCCGGCCGCCTTTTGGACCTTGGTCCCGATCGCGCCGATGTCTGTCCCGTGCGCCGTGAAGGTCTTGAACTTCTCGCAGCAGATGACGGACGCGCCCGCGCTGGACGCCGCCTGAGCCGCCGTACAGCCGGCGATGCCGGCCCCCAGGACGGCGATGTCGCAGGTCTCCTCCCGGATGATATCGCGGATCTCCGGAGATTTCTCAAGCCATGGATGAACGGCCGGACCGTTGCTCATTTGTATTTCCCCTTACATTCAGCTGATTTCTTGCGACAGCGTTTGTCTGTACCAGTCGACGGCCAGTGCGATCCCGTCGGCAAAGCCGTATTTCGGGTCGTATCCCAGCATCTCCCGCGCCTTGCTGATATCCGCGCAGCTGTGCCGGATGTCGCCCTTGCGCTCCGGCAGGAAGACTGGGTCGAGCTCGACGCCGAGCGCTTCCTTCAGGGCGTTAAAGATGTCGATCAGGTATTCCCGGCCGCCGCAGGCGATGTTGTAGACCTCCCCCGCGGCCTCCTTTGGGGCGGCGCAGGCCTTGAGATTTGCGTCTATGACGTTTTCGACGTAGGTGAAGTCCCGGCTCTGCCGGCCGTCGCCGTATATGGCCGGCCGCTCGCCCCGGAGCAGCTGCCCGATGAACTTCGGGATCACGGCCGCGTACGCGCCGTGCGGGTCCTGGCGCTTCCCGAAGACGTTGAAGTATCTCAGGCCGTATGTCTCCAGCCCGTACAGGGACGCGTACAGCCTGCCGTATTCCTCGCAGGTCCGCTTGGTGACCGCGTACGGCGAGAGCAGGCTGCCCTCCCGCCCCTCCGACTTCGGTAGCTCCGGCGAGTCGCCGTAAACGGAGGAGCTCGACGCGTAGACAAATTTCCGGACGCCGCACAGCCGCGACGCCTCGAGCAGGTTGAGCGTGCCCCCGACGTTGATCTGTTCATACAAAAGGGGCATTTCTATGCTTCTCGGGACGCTGCCCCAGGCCGCCTGATGCAGGACGTAACCGGCGCCTCGGACCGCTCTCAGGCAGGTCTCATAATCCCGGATGTCGCCGGGGATGAAGGTGAACTTCGGGTGGCCCAGAAAAGCGTCGATGTTTGATTTCCTGCCGTTCGACAGGTCGTCGAGGCAGCGTACGGCATAGCCCATCCGAAGCAGCGCCTCGCACAGGTTCGAGCCGATGAAGCCCGCCCCGCCCGTCACGAGAAATACGGAATCCTCCGGGAACAAAAGCTCAGTGTAGCCCATCTCTTACAAACTCCAGTATATGTAGCCGGCCGCCTCGAATGCCTTACGGTCCAGCAGGCCCTTGATATCGACGATAACCTTCTTTCTGCCCGGCGCCGCCTTATACATCCGGTCGAAATCCCCGGCCGTCATGGCCTTGTACGCGTCGTGCGCGACGGCCAGCACCACGGCGTCGGCCTCTTGGATCTCGTCCTGCGCCGTAAAGGTCATCCCGTAAAGACGCCGCGCCTCGTCCTGATCGGCTTGCGGATCGGAAACGACAGGCGTCACGCCGTATTCGCGCAGCTCCTCCACGATGTCGACGACCTTCGTGTTGCGCGTATCCGGCACGTTTTCCTTGAACGTAAAGCCCAGGATGGCCACGACGGCCTTTTTGATCGGTATGTCGGCGCGGATGAGCGCCTTGACGGTGTTTTCCGCCACGTACCTGCCCATGTCGTCGTTGATCCGGCGGCCCGACAAGATGACCTGCGAGTGGTAGCCCGTCTGCTCGGCCTTATACGTGAGATAATACGGATCGACGCCGATGCAGTGACCGCCGACGAGGCCGGGGTAAAACGGCAGGAAGTTCCACTTCGTGCCGGACGCTTTGAGCACCTCGTACGTGTCGATGCCGAGCTTGTTGAAAATGACGGACAGCTCGTTCATAAACGCGATATTGACGTCGCGCTGGCTGTTTTCAATGACCTTGGCCGCCTCGGCGACCCGGATGCTCGGCGCCCGGTAGACGCCCGCCGCGGTGACGAGCCCGTAGACCCGCGCGACGGTGTCCAGCGTCTCCTCGTCGATGCCGGAGACGATTTTGACGATCGTCTCGAGCCGGTGGACCTTGTCGCCGGGATTGATGCGCTCGGGCGAATACCCCACCTTAAAGCCGCCGGGACACTTCAGGCCCGACATCTCTTCCAGGATCGGTATGCAGACCTCCTCCGTCAGACCGGGGTATACGGTCGACTCAAAGACGACGACGGAGCCTTCCGCGAGATTTCTGCCGATGGTCCGGCTGGCGCTGATGACGGCGGTCAGGTCCGGCGTTTTGTCGGCATTGATCGGCGTCGGCACAGCGACGATATGAAACCTGGCCTTTTTCAGCTGCTTCTCATCGGCCGTGAACAGAACCGACGTGTTTCTGACAATATCGTCCCCG
The DNA here is from genome assembly GCA_964391385.1 of uncultured Papillibacter sp. Taxonomy (GTDB): domain Bacteria; phylum Bacillota; class Clostridia; order Oscillospirales; family Oscillospiraceae; genus Sporobacter. Next base: position 1 of record CAYMLM010000294.1, on the reverse strand, counting down.
A
>CAYMLM010000293.1:0-3493 GCA_964391385.1 uncultured Papillibacter sp. | reverse complement strand
GACGCTGTACGGCAGCGACGTGCTGTTCAACGAGGCGCACCCGTTTACCTGCGAGGTCACGGCCGAGCAGCGCGCGCAGTGGATCGCCGATATCGAAAAGCTCGAGAAGCTGGGCGCCGAGGTCGTCATCCCCGGCCATCAGAAGGAAGGCTGCCTCTTTGACGGCAGCGCTTACAAATACACCAAGGATTACCTGATCGCCACGGAGGAAGAGCTGGCGGCCGCGAAAGACGCCGCCTCGTTCTTCTACAGCATGATCAAGCGCTTCCCCGGCTCGAGCCTCATCATGTACTCCAACGAGATGAACGCCGAGGTCTGGAAGGGCGGCCGCCACTGGGATTGGGTCGAGGACACCGTTGAAACCCCGGCCATCAACCCGCTCAAGTAAAGGATTGTCCGATAAAAATTCCCGCGTCGACAGACGTGGGAATTTTTTGCTTTTATTCGCTTTTCTATTCGGTCACTTCAGCGCGTCCAAAATAGTCCTTTCGGATTTTATCTTTTCCTCGGCCGTCATTTCCACAACGGTCAGCGCGCGCGTGGGGCACGAGGCGACGCAGGGCGGCCCGCCGTGCGGGCGTCCGCCGGCTTCGTCCGGCCTCATAGCCGGCTCGTCCGCGCACAGGTCGCATTTTTGCATCAGGCCGTCCGCGCCGTACTGCGGCACGCCGTACGGGCACGCGTCAAAGCAGGCCCGGCAGCCGATGCATTTTTCCCGGTCGACTGAAACGATGCCATCCGGCCCTTTGGTGATCGCCTCCGCCGGGCATACGGCCACGCAGGCCGGGTGAGCGCAGTGCAGGCAGGAGAGCGATACGGCCGAGCACCTGACGTCCGGATAAGCGCCGCGCCAGACGTTTATGACGCGCCGCCAGCGGATGCCGTTTCCGGCGTGCCGCCAAATTTTACAGGCCGCTTCGCAGCCGAGACACTGGATGCAGGCGCCCGGATCGAACCTAAATCCCCATTGGAGCTCATTCATACCGGCTCACCTCCACCAGCGTCTGGCTGCTCATCGCCGTGATCAGAGGATCAAACGCCTTGTCGGGATCGACGCTGTACAGGACGTTGACGTTTGCGCCCCCGTCAACAAGCGGCATGTCTTCAAGACCGAGCTCGCGGCAGCCCTGCCACCAGCCGTGCAGGAGCAGGACCGTGTCCGGACGGATGCCCGGATAGAGCGCGGCTTTGACCTTGATGTGGCCGTGGGGGGACCGGACCTTGACCCAGTCGCCGTCCGCGATGCCGCGCCCCGCCGCCGTTTCCGGGTGGATATGCAGCAGGGGATACGGCTCGGTTTCGCGCAGGACCGGGACGTTGCGCTGCCAGGCAGCCGTGAAGTTTTTGGAGGTGTGATAATCCGAGAGCATAAGCGGGAACTCGCCCAGCAGCTCCGGCGTGCCGGTGGGGCTCTCCGGCGCTTCGCGCCACTCCGGCAGGGGCGCGTAACCCTCCGTTTCAAACGTGGCATTGCGGATGGCGACCTTCCCGTCAGGGAGGAAGGGGGCCTTGTCGAGCCGGAGCGTCCTGCGGGAAAAGGCGCGCGCGTAGTTTTCGTACACCCGGCCGCCGGGCGCGTCTAACGCCCTGCCGACGGGACAGGCGCGCAGCTCGTCCAGCGTCAGCCTGAGGCCCGACAGCTGGAAATCCTGCATCGCCGATATGTCTCCGTCCCAGAAATCCGCGCCGTAGCCCATCCTGACGCCAAGCTCCAGAAAGAACTCGTAGATTGATTTGTAGTCGCCCAGCGGCTCGATGACGCGGCGGCGCGCCATGACCCAGTTCGCGCGCGTCTCAAAGGGGTGGTCTGTCTCATAGGGCGTCGTCGTCGGCAGGACAATGTCGGCATAATCCATATCGGCCGTGCGCATGACGTCGATCACCACGTAGAAGTCGACCTTTTTGAGTGCCTCAAGCACACGCTTTGTGCCGCGCGTACTGACAGCAGGCTGCGTGCCCGGTGCGAGAATCGCCCGAACGGGGTAGGGCTTTTCCGTCAGGACGCTGTCGAGAACCCGGTAATATGCCGAGGAGGTGCCCTCTAAAAACGGCTGGAAGGGTATGGGAAATTCCGGGCCGACGAGCTTGCTGACCATCTCGGGCGTATAACGCTCCGGCAGACTGACGGAGCGGGGGAACCTCATACCCTTGCCGGGAGGGCCGAGCAGGTTGCAGCCCGGCCGGTCAAGATGGCCCGTTATTGCCATCAGGATCGCAACGGCGCGGATGGCGTCGCTCGACGACGGAGCGTGCTCGACGCCGTTGCCCAAATCAATGAGGGCTCTTTTCGTTGTGGCGTACAGCCGGGCGACCGCCTCGATCTGTCCGGCCGGAACGCCGGTGATCGTCTCTCCCCAGGCCGGCGGATATTGCCGTATATGCGCTTTCAGCTCGTCGTAGCCGGTGCACCAGTCCCGTACGAACGGAAGGTCGATGAGATTTTCGCTGATGATCACATGGAGCATCGACAAGGCCAGCGCCGCGTCGGTGCCGGGGCGCAGCGGCACCCAGATGTCCGCCATGCCGGCGTCCGGCTCGACGGACGGCTTGACCGCGACGACCGCCGCGCCGCGCTTTTTCGCGTTGAGGAAGTCCCGCGCCGGACCCATCGCCGGGCCTGAGTAAAACGGCTGGCGGCCCCAGAGGACGGCGAGGTCGCAGTTTTCATAGTCGCAGGACGGCGTGCTGCCGATCGTATAGGAGAATGCAAACGCGCGCTGCATCGCACAGATGCCGCTGTGCCCGTAATTCGGGCTGCCGTGCGCGATCAGAAAACGCTGCATCAGCTCGCTGTAGGAGCGGCGGGCGGGGGAGAGTATGGCGAGCGACTCGGGCCCGTATTTTTCCTTCTGTTCCCGGAGCCGGCCGGCGATGATGCCGAGCGCTTCGTCCCAGCTGATCGCGCGGAACTTGCCCTCGCCCTTCGCGCCGGTCCGGAGCAGGGGTGTTTTTAACCGGTCGGGCGAGTAGACCCACTGCGGCGCGGCCTGTCCTTTGACGCAGACGCCGCCCCGGTTGACGGGACATTCGGCCATGCCGGCCACGCGCTCGAACCGGCCGTCCTTTACAAACGCGTAGATGCCGCAGCCGGCCCCCGGGCCGCACATCGCGCAGAACGTCGGCACGGCCTTTTCGCCGGCTGCGCGCGCGAGCGCTTCAGCCTCGTCGTATGTAAACCCGGCGCCATGATTGCTTGCCGAATCCATCTGTGTGCCTCCAGTCAGTAAAGAATATCACGCGGTATGGGCGACCTATTATGTCCACTTTAGCATGATAGAATCGTACCTGTCAATGAATCCGGGATTTGCGCTGAAAAATGCGCCCGGCGGATGCTTCCGCCGGGCGCGACAGTTTAAGTATATACGTGAACGACGCGCGCTGTCAGGCCGGACGCAGTTTCGCGGCGGCCCCGAGTTTTTCAGCGTTGATCTTGAAAACGCTTATGCAGTCCTTCAGCTGCGCCGCGCGGGCCGTCAGCTCCTCGCTGGCGGCG
>CAYMLM010000292.1:0-3498 GCA_964391385.1 uncultured Papillibacter sp. | reverse complement strand
GGAATAAATGGAGCAGGAAAAATGGCGGCTGGAGAAGGATTATGACGATGTCAGCCGCGAACTGACGGTGGATCCGATTCGATTCAATTACGGCATTCTCAAAAACAAAGGTATCTTTTTGTCGATGAAGGATCAAAAGACCGAACAGACGGTTGAGGACAGCCCAAAATCAGAGTGAACTGATCAATTAGCCGTTCCCGGCAGGCCGGGAACGGCTGCGTTTCATTCGGCGGACTCGCCGCCGGGAGACTGTCGCTGAGCGCAGAAGGCGCCAGCCGAAGGTATCGCTGTCTTCTGTTTATCTTATTGAGGATGTTTTTGTTCATACGGCCACAGTACTAAAGCTCGCGTATGCGGCGGGAGGATTCCATGCGTTTGTTTTTCGCGCTCAATTTCGGCGGCGGCGTCAAGGATGCCCTGTCGGCCGTCCAGAACGATTTGCGCAGGCAGGCGCTCTCGGGCAATTTCACGCTGTTTGAAAACCTGCACCTGACACTTGTTTTCATCGGCGAGGTTACCGGAAAACCTGCCGATATTCTCCTCGGGATCACCCGGGGGATTCGATTCAAGCCGTTTGAGCTGCGGTTTGATCATATCGGGCGCTTCAAACGCGACGGCGGCGACCTCATATGGGTCGGGGTCGAAAAAAGCGCGCCGCTTTTATCGCTGTACGAGCTGGTGGCAGTCCAGGTGCGTGCGGCGGGTATTGCGGTCGAAACGCGCCCGTACACGCCGCATCTTACCCTCGCGCGCGGCGTGAGGCTCCGGGACGGTTTTTCCTTGACGGATTACTCGCGGACATTAAAACCGATCACAGCGCAGGTCCGGGCGGCCAGCCTAATGAAGTCCGAGCGCAGAAACGGACGGCTCGCCTATGCGGAGCTTGAAAAAAGCAGCCGGCAGCCGGACGATGAATAGCGCCCTCGTTTTCGAGAATAATAAAGCCATTGGATTTTATTCCACAAGATCAGCGCTTGTCCTGCCGCATGCCGCGCAGAGCGCTGGAGACGGACGTTTCAGCGATAACCGCCGGGCGGCTGTCGTTGAGCAGCTGAGAAAGAGGTGACGGCGTACGGCTGACAGTCTGCGGCCAAAACGGAAAGGCCCGATCGCAAGTTTCTTTACGAATAACAACAACAACGGCATACCCAGTATGAATGAGCAAAACCTGTATAATCCCCGGATACGTGACTGGGAACACCGCAAGGAACGATTTAAGGGCAATATGTAACAAAAGGACGCGCCGTGAAGCATTGAACAAACGCTTCACGGCTGTCTTTATTCCTTGTTATCCTGTCCGCGCCGTTCTCCGAAGGAACAGTAGTCGTCGAAACTGAACAGCCGGTAACGCCTGAAAAATTCGTTCTGACACAGGACAAGCCCGCATTGAAAGGCATTCGGAACCCCATATTTGCACTCCCTGCAGTAGACAATATCGGGAGAGCGAATGTTCCAGGCGTCGACGGCCTCCTGTTCCGTCTTATACCACCGTTCGGAAAACGTCACGCTGCACTTATAGTTGGTGTCCACGACACGGAACGCACCGGAGTAATTGAGTATTTTGGCCTTGGCTCCGCAAAACGGACAAGGCAGCAAGTTGCCGGACATTATGTACTCCTTTCGACGTACGTTATTGATATGTTCGGTTGATGCGGCGTTTTTCACACTGTTATCGTATATGCGCGAAATGAAAAAAATGTCACAGGGACGATGCCTGCCTGAGCCGGCAAAGCGCTCGCCGGCAGGCTTGCGCAAAAAATGGCCGGCCGGCCGCTTGCAGCGGCCGTCCGGCACAGTTACGTATTCCACTACACTTTCGTGAACGTCTTATTGTGGCATTTCGGGCACGGCGGCATCACGTCGGTATCCTTATCGAGCGTGACGATCGTGCCGCAGCGCGTGCATTTGTAAGAGCCCTTTCCGGGCGTTTCGCCGGTTTTTACCATATAATCACCTCCAATATATTGATTATACGACAGAAACGGACGAAAATCAAATATTGCCAAAGCAGGCAGGATACGGCGGAAAACGTGTGCGCAAAGTGATGAATCGTCTGACTGACACCGCCAGACAGATAGGGCCTTAAAGCTTTATGGAAAAGCGGCCCGGAATTTCGCAGCTAAAAGCTCCCGCGTTCATGCTGAACACGGGAGCTTGGAAGCAAAAGTCCGCAGCTGCTCAGGCCTGCGCGACCTGCCGGCCGAACGCCAGCGCGCCGTTTTGCGCGTCCGTGTCCGGGTTCCATTGGTTTTTAAAGCCGTCGCCGATGATCTCAAAGCCCGCGTCCGCCAGGAGCTCGTTGAGGAGCTTGACGGATTCCCCGCTCCACCCGTAGCAGCCGAACGCCGCCGCTTTCTTGTTCCTGAATTTCATTTCCTTCATCAGGTGGACAAAGCCCGCCGTCGAGTGCAGGATGCTGCGGTTGATCGTCGGAGAGCCGACCACGATGGTTTTCGATTTGAAGACCTCGGTGAGCACGTCGTTGTCGTCGCGCTTTGCCAGATTGTACAGCTTCACGACCACGTCGGGGTCGGCCTGCGTGATCCCTTCCGCGATCCTTTCGGCCAGGGTTTTCGTGCCGTTCCACATTGTGTCGTAGACGACCGTGATCTGATTTTCCTGATAGTCGCCGGCCCACCGGGCGTATTTTTCCACGATCTGCATCGGGTTGTCCCGCCAGACGACGCCGTGGCTCGGCGCGATCAGGTCGATCTGAAGATTCAGGGATCCAAGCTCCTCAAGCTTCTTTTTCAAAAACTGGCTGAAGGGCGTGAGGATATTTGCGTAGTATTTCAGGGCTTCGTTATGCAGGTCGCACGGGTCGACCAGATCGTTAAACAGCTGCTCGTTGGCCAGATGCTGACCGAAGGCGTCGTTACTGAAAAGGACATTGTCTTTCGTCAGATAGGCCGCCATGCTGTCCGGCCAGTGCAGCATCGCCATCTCAACAAAGATCAGTTCCTTGCCGTTGCCGATGTCCAGCTTGTCCCCGGTCTTGACCACATGGAAATTCCAATCCTTATGAAACTGCCCCGTCAGCGATTTGACGGCGTTTGCCGTACAGTAGACGGGCTTGCCCGGAATGCGCTCCAAAAGCGCGGGCAGCGCGCCGCTGTGGTCCACTTCGCCGTGATTGGCAACGATACAGTCGATCTGGTCCAAATCGATTTCCCCGGCGAGATTATCGACAAATTCCTCCGCGTAAGGCAGCCATACCGTATCGATCAGAACGGTCTTTTCCTCCCGCACCAGATACGCGTTATACGTAGAGCCCTTATGGGTCGAGTACTCGTCGCCGTGAAATTTCTGAAGCTCCCAGTCCGTTTTGCCCACCCAAAAAACGTTGTTTTTAATATGCCTTTTCATAAGCTTCCCCCTTTTCTCATGCGCTGCCTCCGTGTGTCTTTGGAATTAGTATACAAAAAACAGCGCAGATTATCAACTCAAATTCCGTCTTGTATTTTTACATATAAGCCACCATAAAAACACCCGATGCGC
>CAYMLM010000291.1:2145-3542 GCA_964391385.1 uncultured Papillibacter sp. | reverse complement strand
CCCCCACCCCCCTACCCTACACTCTTTCCCTACACGACGCTCTTCCGATCTCTCATTGTGGAGCGAGGCGTTCGTCACGGTCGTACCGGCCAGGCGGACCGGGGAGACGACGGCCTTCGGCGTCAGCACGCCCGTGCGCCCCACCTGCACCGTGATGTCCTGTACGACCGTCTCCTTTTTCTCCGGCGGGTACTTGTACGCCACGGCCCAGCGCGGCGCCTTCGACGTGCTCCCGAGGCGCGCGCGCGCCGCGAGCGAATTGAGCTTGATGACGGCGCCGTCGATCTCGTACTCGAGCGCGCCGCGGTTTTCGCCGAGGCGTTCGATCCGGCCCCGGCACTCGTCCAGGGTCGAAAAACACTCGGCCTCGACGACCCGGAAGCCCTGTTTCCGGAGGTAGTCCAGCGTCTGCATGTGCGTTTTGAAATCCATGCCCGGGGCGGACTGGATGTTGAACACGATGAGGTCGAGCCGCCGCTTCGCGGCGATCTTCGGGTCGAGCTGGCGCAGCGAGCCGGCCGCGGCGTTGCGGGGGTTTGCCAGGAGCGGCTCGCCAGTGAGCTCGCGCTCGTCGTTGAGCTCGCGGAAGACGGTCCGGGACATGTAGACCTCGCCCCGTACGACGAGATGCGCCGGGGCGTCCGGCAGCGTGCGCGGGAGCGAGCGGATCGTGTTGAGGTTGTGGGTGACGTCCTCGCCGGTGACGCCGTCGCCGCGCGTGGCCCCGCGCGTAAACGCGCCGTTGTCGTAAGACAGCGCGACGGAAAGCCCGTCGATTTTCGGCTCGACGACATAGCCGTCCCCGCCGGCCTCGTCGCCGACGCGCCCCGTGAAGGCCTCGATCTCCTCGAAGCTGAACACGTCGTTCAGGCTCTCGAGCGGCGCCTCGTGCGTGACGGGGGCAAACGCCCCGGACGGCCGTCCGCCGACCTTCCGCGTCGGCGAGTCGGGCGTTATGAGCGTTGGGTTTTCCGCCTCGAGCTCCCGCAGCCGGCGCATCAGCGCGTCGTATTCAAAGTCGTCGACAAGCGGCCTGTCGTTGACGTAATAGGCCTCGTTATACGCCTCGAGCTTTTTCCGGAGGGCTTCGAGCTCCTCCGACGCGGCCGCGTTCCCGGCGTTTTTGTCCTTTGTGCCCATGTTGTTCTCCTTCGTAAAGCGGTCCTGTCAGCCGCCCTGGCCGATGTCGGCGTAGACGTTCGGCACCTGGCCGACAATGACGGTCTCGGCCACGACGACCTGCGTCGTGACGGTCGTCTCCATTTCGCGCGAGCCCGGGACGTACAGGTCGATGACGGCCGAGACCTCCAGCACGATGCTGTGGCGCGTCTGGTTGATGCCCTCTTCGTAAAATTTGTTGATGAACTCCGTCTGGACGTCGGTCACAGACAGGATCT
>CAYMLM010000291.1:0-2135 GCA_964391385.1 uncultured Papillibacter sp. | reverse complement strand
ACAGGATCTTGACGATAAAATCCGGCCCGCGCCCGGAAAAGAAAACGCCGCCGATGGCGTTGCCGATCGGGATCTTTAAAATCGAAATGTCCGTGTTTTCCTTTTCAACGATCTTTTTTGAGATCCTGTTCTGCAGGATGTTGATCATCGGCATGTTTGCCTGGAGCGCCGTGATGTTGCCGCTGTAATCCTTTTGGAGCGTGATGAGATTGTCGTAGCTCATCGAGCCGCTTTCGATCTCCTCGTCGATTACCTCGTAAATATCGAGCATGACCATGTCGTTGGCTTCGGTGACGGCGAGCTTGGCCAGGATCGGGCGTATCCGCAGGATCATGGCGTACGTGATGACGGAAAGCACAAGTGCGATGATGAGAAAGATGATAAAGGCGCGTTTCGGGCGCGACATCGGCCTGTAATACAGCCTCGGCCGAAAGCGCCGCCGTCGTCTCCTTCGCAGCGGCATAAGGATCACTCCCTCAGACGGCGGGTATCGCCGTCTATGTCATCCTTATGCATGGCTGCCCGGAATTATTTGTATAACAGCCTATTCGCCGCCGTCATAACGCCGAGCCGGCCCGCCTCGAACGTCAGGCCTCCCTGCAGGTAGGCCGTGTACGGCGGGCGCATCGGGCCGTCGGCCGTCAGCTCGACCGACGCGCCCTGCACGAACGTGCCGGCCGCCATGACGACGGGGCAGCCGTAGCCGGGCATGTCCCACGGCTCCGGGCGCGCGAACGCGTCGACGGGCGCGCCGGCCTGAATCCCCTCGCAGAAGCGGCGGAGCAGGTCCGGATCGCGGAAGGCGACCGCCTGTATGATGTCCGAGCGCTCCTCGTCCCACGCGGGCGAGGACTCAAAGCCCATGAGCTCCAGAAGCCGCGCGCAGAACACGGCGGTCTTCAGCGCCTGCGCGACCGTGTGCGGCGCGAGGAAGAAGCCCTGGTATAAAAGCCGGTTTAATCCGAGCGACGCCCCGCATTCCCCGCCGATGCCCGGCGAGGTGAGCCGGAAGGCCGCCGCCTCGACGAGGTCGCGCCGGCCGGCGACGTAGCCGCCCGTCGGGGCGAGGCCGCCGCCGGGGTTTTTGATGAGCGAGCCGGCGATCAGGTCCGCGCCGGCGGACGTCGGCTCGACGGTCTCGACGAATTCGCCGTAGCAGTTGTCCACGACGACGGCGGCGCGCGGATTTGCGTGACGGACCGCGTCGCAGATTTCGCCGATCGCGGCCACGGAGAGCGCGGGACGGTCCGAATAGCCGCGCGAGCGCTGGACGAAGACGGCCGCCACGCGCTTGTCCGAGGCAAGCTTCACGATCGCGTCAAGGTCGGGCCTGCCGTCCGGCAGGAGCTCCGCCTGCGCGTAGCCGACGCCGAAATCCTTGAGCGAGCCGCGATGGTCCCCCTCCAGGCCGATGACGCCGCGCAGCGTGTCGTAGGGCGCGCCGGTCGCCGACAGGAGCACGTCGCCGGCCCGCACCGGCGCGAACAGCGCCGCCGTCAGCGCGTGCGTGCCGCTGACGAACCCGGCGCGCACGAGCGCCGCCTGGGCGCCGAACACGTCGGCGTAGACGAGGTCGAGCGTATCGCGGCCCCTGTCGCCGTAGCCGTAGCCGGTCGTGCCCGCGAAGCAGGCGTCGGACACGCGGTGCTTCTGAAAGGCGGCGAGCACGCGCCGCGTGTTCTCAAGCGATACGCGGTCGAGCTCCCTGAGCCTCGGTTCGATGTCGGCCGCCGCAAGCTCCGACAGCCGGAGAAGCTGCGGATCTGTTTCTCTGTATTCCATCAGTATAGTTTTCCAATCTCGGCCACAAAAAGTCCGGCCAGTTTGTACACGGCGTCAAGGTCGCTGAGTTTCGCGACGCACGCCGGAGAATGCAGGTTGCGCACCGGCGCGGCGAGCCCGGCCGTCCGGACGCCCGCGCGCGAGCGCTGCACGGCGGCGGCGTCCGTGCCGCTGGAGATATACGTCTTCGTCTGCCACGGGACGCCGTTTTTTTCGGCCAGCGACGTGAGCAGCGCGAAGAGCTCCCGGTCGTAGATGGTCGCGCCGTCCATGAACGGGACGACGGCGCCCTTGCCGACGGCGGTGACTTTTTTGTTGCCCGCGACGGCTGGAAAGTCGGCGGCCGTCGTGCC
>CAYMLM010000290.1:2755-3548 GCA_964391385.1 uncultured Papillibacter sp. | reverse complement strand
TTTCCGCATTATTGTTTGTCCTCCTTATCGGTTTTTCGCGCGTCCAGTCCGTAGGCGAGGATGCTGGCGATGCCTTCCGTAAAGCGTTTTTCGGCCAGCCGGGCTCTCAGGCGCTCCTCGTCGCCGGGCGTTTCTTCGGATTTCGCATCGACGTTCAGCTCGCTGAGCTGTGCCCGAAGCTGCCCGAGCTCGCCCGTGATTTCGCGCAGCTTCCCGTCCGAGCGTTCCAGGGAACGGACCCAGGCGTTTTTTAGCCGCCCGAGTTTTCGGTCGAGCACGGCTATGAGCACCAGAAGGATCAGAAAAAGCGCATCGAGAGAAACAAGTGTAATGATTTCCATGTCTTGCCGCGCCGGAAGGCGCGCCTCCTTTTATTTTGAATCCTTGCCCGCTATGCGGCGGCGGACAGCTCGGATTTTCAGAAGATGTCAGTCTGCAGCTGACAGCCCTTGAATTTTTATGTGTAAAATGCTATAGTAAAAATTAGGTAAAGTTAAAGGGGCTGATTCATCCGGTTCTTTGTAACGATTGAATGAACCGGAAAAGGATATTTAAAACAACGTCATACGTCGCCAACGAACCATTCGATTCATTTTCGGCCGCAATGGTTTATTTGTGATGAGTTGTTTTAAGTATTCTGAGTGTCTTCAGGTAACGTCTCAGGATTCTGGGGCGATTATTAAATTGTCAAACTTTAAAACGATCTGACTATGTTTAATCATAACGAATAAAAAGATATATATAAATAATATACGAACAATTATCAATATATAAAAATGTAATAAAAACACAA
>CAYMLM010000290.1:0-2745 GCA_964391385.1 uncultured Papillibacter sp. | reverse complement strand
GCTTTGGTTTAGAGCGCCTGAAAAGGTTTATATAAATAACAACTTTACCTTGATCTAATCACCAACATTACTTATAAGGAGATTGCTCGCTATGAAAATAATCAATGATAATAAAATAAATCTGGATCTGTTGAAGAATTGTTTAGAAAAGCCTCAGATTTTCGACAGGAGCACCCATAAATTCTGGGATGATGAATATGTATCAGAGCAAATGCTGAAATATCATCTCAATCCCGATATCGAGGCTGCCAGCAAAACGAAACAAACAATTGAAAGTGAAGCCGATTTCATAATCAAATCAACAAACATGCGCGAGGGTAAAGCGGTATTGGATTTAGGCTGCGGGCCAGGTCTTTATGTCAAGGAATTTGCTAAAACCGGCGCCATGGTCACCGGTATCGATCTTTCAGCCAGGTCGATCAACTACGCCATCGAAAATATTAAGCCGGATTTTAAAAATACTCGTTTTAAAGAAATGAATTACCTTGATATCGATTTTAAGGAATCCTTCGATATCGCCACGCTCATCTTTTATGACTTTTGCGCGTTGGCCACGACTGAGCAAAACTTACTGCTTGGCAAAGTGCGCGCCGCTCTGAAAGACAACGGCGTTTTTATTTTCGACATCGTAACGGAAAACAAGAAGACACCGGTTTCAACCAGTATTACGGTATGTGAGGGTGGATTTTGGCGTCCGAATCCTTATGTTGAAATTCTTAATACCTATCTGTACGAAGACCCGAAAACGGAAGGGCTGCAATACTTGATAATAGATGAGGATGGCTCGGCAAGGATCATCAGGATTTACCATCGTTTATTTTCATTGTCTGAACTGACACAGATGCTCAATGCGAACGGATTTATGGTTAAGAACGTATATACGAACTTGAAAGGCGAGGCTTTCTGCAGGGATTCGGATACATACGCAATTATTGCAGGAAAAGCTTAATCTGAAGTATCTTGTTTCATTTTCTTTTCTGCGGGATCAAGGGGGTGCAGACCCCCGTAAATGAGTACGGCGGGCGGGGATAGATTAGATCAATAATTGAAATACCCCTGTTTCATTTCGCCGCCCGTCAGGTATTCCTCGTATTCGACAGTCCCGGACGGTTCCCTGTACTCTGTAAGGCCGGACTGCGCCGGCAGCGTGCGCGACACGCAGAAGTACCGCAGCGCGTCCACCGTGTGCGTCAGCTCGTGCGGCTGCCGCGCGCAGTCGCTCGGATTGGCTTCGTCAGCCAGGATCGCCTGGATGTCTGTGGCGAGCTCACGGCAGCAGTCGAAAAACAACAGCCCCGGACGGCCGTCGGATCGGTCCAGCAGCAGCTCCTTGACGAGCATGTGTCCCTGTACCCGGTTGCTGTCGGCGCGGACGATCGGCACCCCGCCCGTCATAAACAGCTCCGCCATCGTCCGGCCTGTGTCCTTCTGCCGGCTCCAGACGTCCGGCGGGGCAAACGTCACGGCGATGCGCTCGTCCGGCAGCGTGAGGCTGAGGATCAGCCGCGCGGCCTCCGAGACGATGAGCCCCGGCCTCTTGACTTCACGATATACATAACACCGCCCCGTGCCGTCTATGGCGATCCACAGGCAGGCCAGCATGTCCAGCCCGTAGTCAAACGCGCGGTAGCGCGTCCAGTCGTCGGGGATCGCAAACGGCCGGACGACGTGCCGGTCCTCCGAAAACTCCGGGAAGTACGCGCCGCCGAGCGCGTTCCAGTCGCCGTAGCGGTAGGCGCGGCGCATGTTTTCCGGCAGTCCCGACAGCATCTGAAGATAGGCCGGGGACGATTTCAGCAGGTGCCTGTTGTCCTCCACGGACGCAAAGATAAACGCATAATCGTCGGGATTTTCGTTTTCCTCGGGGTTTAATCGGCCGGTCACAAACGCGCGGTCGATAAACAGGCGCTTGACCCACCGGTGCCCGACCCCGCCGGGATTGCAGGTGACATAAAAACGCTTTGGGATATCGCTCGTCCCGCGCAGGCACCCGCCCAGAAACCGGAATTCCCGCTCGGAAAACTGCGTGGCCTCGTCGATGAAGATCCAGTCGTACTCCTGCCCCTGGTATTCCTGCTCGGCCGTCGCGCTCTGGTAGTGGCCGAATTTGAGGATCGACCCGTTGACGAAGTAAAGCGTGTGAAGCGTCGTATTGTAGGCCGCGATTTCCTGCGGGACGAGCCTGAGGATCGGTTCGATGTGGTTTTGCTGCAGCTCGGGATACGTCCGCCGGATGATCAGGATGCGTATGCCGGGCCACCGGACCGCGCCCCCGACCGCTTTCGTGCGAACGGCGTGCGTCTTGCCGCCGCCCTTGGCCCCGCCGTACGCCGTATACAGCGTGCGGCTTTGATAAAAAAGCTCCTGCTTGGGGTTTGACTCCCCGAGATCGAGCACAATACTCGCCGACTGCTTCACCGTTTTCCGCCGTGCCATAATTACTCCTACAATATTGTATGTATTGGGTTAAAAAAAGAGCCGGCAGCCTGCACGGGTCTCCCCAAACAGTCCATCGGCTCTAAGGCTCTGTATTCGATTTTACTAAAGAGTCGTCGTTAAACGGTCTGCATCTTAAGATAAGCTGTTACTTTGTCCGTGCTCATATGGGCATATTCCTCTCTTGGGTGGCGGGTGGGATTTGAAATAGTACCCATTTTGTTTGATATTTTGAAATGGAGGCTTTAGAAACGAAGAACGGCGCTCCGCTGAGTGACTTTCTGGGCCGACAGAAAGTCACCAAAGATC
>CAYMLM010000289.1:0-3556 GCA_964391385.1 uncultured Papillibacter sp. | reverse complement strand
AGGTCGCTCTAGTCGACCTGGACCTGCAGTTCGGCGACGTGCACGTCTTTCTGGATATCGAGCCGAAGGATACGATCGCGGAAATGGTCCAGGAAGTACATACGCCGAACATCGACACTGTCAGAAGCTATATGGTCGTGCACTCGAGCGGCGTACACGTGCTGTGCGCGCCGAGAAGCCCGGAATACGCCGACGTCGTTTCCGCTGAAAAGGTCCAAAGCCTGATCGGCCTTCTGCGGTCCTACTACGACTTTGTGATCATCGACACGCCGCCGACGTTCAACGAGGTGGCGCTCACCGCCATCGAGAGCTCGGCGACCGTCCTGTTCGTCACGGGCCTTGACATCTCCATTCTCAAGAATTCCAGGCTCTCCATGTCGATTCTCGATTCGCTCCAGCAAAGGGACAAGATCCGGGTGCTCGTCAACAGGGCCGTGGAGGTGAGTACCATCACGATAAGCGACGTGCAGAAAATCCTGGGCTGTCCGATCTGGGCCAGGATCCCAAGCGATTACGCGGTGGCCGTCTCCGCTTTAAACCGCGGCATGCCGTTTGTCTCGCTGTCCCCTAAAACGAAGCTCAGCCAGTCCCTGTCGGAAATCGCCTCGCTCCTTATGAGCGGCAGGGAGGATTACGACATCCAGAAGCTCTCTCCGAAGGAAAAGAAAAAACTGATGAAAGGGCTCGGGAAAAAAGCGGCGTTGATGTGACGCCGCGCGCGCCGGGCAACCCGTTATGAATCTGCTTGAACGGCTTGAAAAAACGAAAAACGGACAGACCCCGTCGGAGAGCGCCGAAAGCGCGCCCGCCAAGGCGGCGCCCGCGTTAAAGGACGACTACGTGGAGCTCAAGGAGCGGATGCACGCCGAGCTCATTGAATTCATGAATAACGAGACGTCCCAGGCGGGCTCCGGCGACGAGATGCAGGAAGACTACATCCTGAAAACGCTCGACGCGCTCATCGCCGCAAGGGGGCTGAGCCTGACCCGGACGGACCGGTCGCGCGTCGTCCGGGAGATCTACAACGACGTGCTCGGTCTGGGCCCGCTCGAGCCGCTCCTGGAAGATCAGGACATCACCGAGATCATGGTCAACGGGCCGCATCTCGTCTATATCGAGCGGAAAGGGAAAATCGAGCTGTCCCCCGTCACGTTCAAGGACGACGAGCATGTCCACAAGGTGATCCAGCGGATCGTCAGCGCCATCGGCAGGCGTATCGACGAATCGAGCCCGATGGCGGACGCCCGGCTGAAGGACGGCTCCCGTGTCAATATCATCATACCGCCGCTGGCCCTGAGCGGCCCGACGATCACCATCCGCAAATTCGCGAAAAATCCGCTGACGGTCTCCGACCTTGTGCGGTTTGCCTCGGCGTCGCCGAAAATGATGTCGTTTCTGGAGGCCTGCGTCAAGGGACGGCTGAACATCATCGTTTCGGGCGGCACCGGCAGCGGCAAAACGACGCTTTTGAGCATCCTGTCCGGCTTCATCCCGAACAACGAGCGCATCGTGACCATCGAGGACGCGGCCGAGCTGCAGCTGCGGCAGGCCCATGTGGTGACGCTCGAGAGCCGGCCGCCCAACATGGAGGGCGCCGGCGAAATCACCATCCGGGACCTTGTGCGCAACTCTCTGCGCATGCGGCCGGACCGGATCGTCGTCGGCGAGGTGCGCTCGGGCGAGACGCTCGACATGCTCCAGGCCATGAACACGGGACACGACGGCTCGCTGACGACGGCGCACGCCAACTCCCCGAGGGACCTGCTGTCAAGGCTCGAGACGATGGTGCTCATGTCGGGGATGGAGATCCCCGTGAAAGCCATCCGCGAGCAGATTTCGTCGGCCCTGGACCTGATCGTCCAGCAGGCGCGGATGAAGGACGGCTCAAGAAAGATCACGAGCATCACCGAGGTCGTCGGCATGGAGGGCGATACCATCACGCTGCAGGATATCTACGTATATAAACCGGAAGGCCTCAACTCCATGGGCATGCTCAAGGGCAGCTTCGTGGCCACCGGGATCCGTCCGAGCTTTACCGAAAAGCTCGGCAGCGCCGGCATCCTGGTCAGGAACGAATGGTTTACGGACTGAGGCTTTGCCGCGAAACGCATGTGAGGTTATTATGAGCGCAAATCAACTGTCGGCCTTGCTGCCGCTTTTACTGCCGCCGCTTGCGGCGATTGCCGTCTACCTGCTGATCACGGCCTTCCTCGGAAGCGATCCCGTGAAAAAAAAGATCAGAAAGCGGCTGTCGGCCCTGGCCGGCCGCGCCGATCTGGATAACATTCACGACGACGTCATGAAGGAAAAGCGGAAATCGGGCAAGCACGGTAAAAAACAAAGCAAGCTCATCAGCAAGCGCTTTGAGGACTCCCTCGTCGCCTCAGGCATCAAGCTGACCGGCAAGGAATACCTCTTCGCATGGATCGGCATGACGACGCTGCCCGTGGCGATCCTGTCGGCGCTGGGCAAGAGCTTCGTCTCCGTGCTGGGCGCCGGGATCATCGGCTTCGTCATCCCGCCGTTTTTGGTGCACCGCGCCAGAAAAAAGCGGCAGCAGCTGTTTAACACGCAGCTGAGCGAAGCGCTTATCGTCATGGGCAACTGCATCAAGTCCGGCTATTCCTTCCAGCAGGCGATGGAGAGCGTGGCCAAGGACATGCAGCCGCCGATTTCACACGAGTTTTCGACCGTTCTGCGCGAAATGCGCTTCGGCGTGGCAATGGAAGAGGCGCTCGGCCACATGGTGGAGCGCACGGGCAGCCCAGATATGGGGCTCCTGGTCTCCGCGGTCGTCACCTCCAGCCAGGTCGGTGCCAATCTGTCGGATATTCTCGACAACATCTCCGCCACCATCAAGGACCGGATCAAGATCCGGGACGAGGTCCGCGTGCTGACGGCTCAGGGACGGATGTCGGGACTCATCATCGGGCTGCTGCCCGTCGTGATCGCGCTCATGCTCATGCTCATAAACCCGGACTTCATAATGGCCTTCTTTGAAAGCACCCTTGGCAAGATTTTGCTCGCCGTCGGGGTCTGCCTGGAGATCATCGGTTTTGTCGTGGTCAAAAGGGTCGTCGATATCAAGTACTAAGCGCCGCAGCGCGGCAGAGGAGGGAAGTCAGAGCATGCGGATATTAGCAGCCTCGCTCATCGGTATTGCGGTATATTTGTTCGTCGTGATCGTCTTCCGCCGGCGCGGCGAATACCGAGACACCGTCCGCCGCCGTCTCCATGCGGTCGGCAGCGCACAGAATAAACCGTTCTTGGCCGACGAGGATATCGCCAAGCCGATTTTAGAACGTTTTTTCAGACCGCTTTTCAAATCCATGGCCGCCAGACTCGTCCGGGCCGGGAAAAACAGTCCCGAAAAAAACCGACAGGCCGGCAAGCTGAAGAAAATGCTCGCCCAGGCCGGCTTCGCGCTCAGCGCGGCCGAATACGGCGTGATCCGGCTGTTTGTCATCCTGCTCTCGGCTGCCGTGTTTTGTGCCCTTGCGTTTGCGCTGGGCGCGGCGTCAAGCGGCGCCTTCTGCGGCGCGGCGGTCGGCTTTTT
>CAYMLM010000288.1:0-3557 GCA_964391385.1 uncultured Papillibacter sp. | reverse complement strand
CCTTGATATTTTGTCGCCGAGGCATCCGTGCCTCAGACGCTGTTTTGCGGAGAAGTAACACCGGGCCGGCGCCAGCGGGGCGCACCTTCTCCTATCCATCTGAAATATCGTCTTTTTGGTGCACAAGCTTAAAAAAATTTTCGGCGGTCAGCCATATTTGCGCTGCCCAAGTGATAACAATTATCACTTCCGCATATCGGAAGTAAAGCGCAATTTCTCTTTAATTATATTAAAATCCGCACTTTTATAAAAAAATGTTGAAATCCGCGCCAAAATTTTTCATTAATTTTTCAAAAAAAATGAAAAAAAATGAAAAAAACAATTGACTATGGCAATGAAATATATTATTATGTAGTCCCGGTGTATGATTGGAAAAATACGGCGGGGGACGGCGCGGACGGGAAATGCCGCGCGCCGGATGTGCACCTTTGAAAACTAAGGGCAAACTTGTCGAAAGACAAGGACGCAAAGCCATGGGTCTAAAGTCATTGGGACTACGACAGCCGGTTGCCGAAATGTTTTTTTAAACATTGGTTAAATTGACGCAAGAAGCTGGACGGCGAACATTGAGAGTGTTCGAAACGTTCGGTTTACTCTGTGACAAGAATCATTTAGGCAACTAAATGATTTTTTTTTCGCCATAAAATCGGACATGAAATATAAATTACGACGACGCAAGTTCCAGGGGGGTATGATGATGAGCGATTTTGTAAGCGCGGTCAGACGGCAAACAGGCGAGTTCTTCAAGAAGAGAAGCAAAACGCAAAAGGTCCTGATGGGAATCGGCGCGGCGGTTTTGGTGGCGGTTATCGTTTTGGTGGCCGTACTGGGCGGGAAAGTGGAGTACGAGGTGCTCTATACGGGCCTTGACGAAGCGGAGGCCGGCGACATCATGGTCAGGCTCGAGGACATGGGCGTGGCCGCGAAGGCGCAGGGCTCCAGCACGATCGTTGTCCCCGCGGACAGCGCCGATGAGATCCGGATGACGCTGGCCTCGGAAGGCTACCCGGAAAGCGGGCTCAATTACGACCTTTTCGGCAGCTCGGCAACCCTCGGTGCAACCGACCTGCAGATGCAGACCTACCTGCAGTACCAGCTGCAGGAAAACCTGCGGTCCACGATCTTAAAGCTTGACCGCATCAAGGACTGCGTCGTCATTATCAACATGCCGTCGGAATCCCTGTTCGTCCTGTCTTCCGATGAAACGGCGGCATCCGCCTCCGTCATGGTGGAGGTCAAAAACGGGGAGAAGCTGGCAAACGAAGAGGT
The DNA here is from genome assembly GCA_964391385.1 of uncultured Papillibacter sp. Classification (GTDB taxonomy): domain Bacteria; phylum Bacillota; class Clostridia; order Oscillospirales; family Oscillospiraceae; genus Sporobacter. The sequence continues at coordinate 2,288 of CAYMLM010000288.1, read as the reverse complement.
AAAGGCCATCGCGAACCTGGTGCTCAAAAGCGTGTCCGGCCTGGAGCTGGAGAATATCAGCATCGTGGATTCGTCCATGAACCTTTATGACGTGACGGGCGAGACCGAGGAAGTGTACACGACGACGCAATACGAGCTGACGCAGCTGACGCAGGAAACGTTCAAGCAGCAGGTGCTCAGCGTGCTGACCCCGGTTTTCGGCGAGGACAACGTGTCCGCGGCCGTCAACGCCGTGCTCAATTTCGACAGGGAAACGGTCTCGTCGGTGGAGTTTGACACGCCCAAGGAGGACGCCGACAACGGCCTGGCCGTCAGCATGGAGGAGCTTTACGAGCTCCGGCAGGGCGGCGATCCGGAGGAAGGCGCCCCTGGGACGGACGCCAACGGCGTGGCGCTTTCGGAATATGTGTATGAGGACGCAGAGCTGAGCGATTTCCAGACGATTTCGAGAGCCGTCAATTACGAGCTCAACGAGCTGCACACGCAGATCGAAAAGCAGCAGGGCACGGTTGAGAAGCTGTCGGTGGCGGTTCTTCTCAACAGCAGCCTGAACAACGAGGATTACAGCGAAAGCATCGTCCGCCTGGTTTCAAACGCGATCGGCGTGGACGAGTCCTCCGTGACGGTGGAAAGCCTGCCGTTCATGGAGAATCAGAGCGACGAAACAGCTCTCTCCGAGGTCTTTGACGAGCAGGCGACGGTGATGGACAGCCTGAAGAAAAAAGATCTCACGCAGACGCTGATCATAGCGGGTACCGCCATTCTGCTCGTCCTGGTCGTGCTGGGATTTCTGCGGTCCATCCTCAGAAGCCGGAACTCCAATAAGGTCGCCGTCGCGTCCGCGGGCGAAACGGTCGACGTCTGGGTAGACGAGGAGGAGCACGCCGCGCCCGAAGGGCTTCTGGATATCACCCTGAGCGGAAAGTCAAAAAGCGTTGAGAAGATCGAAGACTTCGTCGAGAAAAACCCCGCCGCCGCGGCGCAGCTCTTACGGAACTGGCTTCTGGACGACGAGATGTAGTGAGGTAAGCCGTGGAAAGAACAGATAAAGGATTAAACTCAAAGGAAAAAGCCGCCATTTTGCTGATCTGCCTGGGAGAAGACCACGCCGCGCAGATTTACAAGCACCTGGGCGAGGACGAGATCGAGCAGCTCACCCTTTCGCTGTCGGCCGTCCACCGCGTCAGCCCGCAGATGAAGGAAGAGGTGCTGGAGGAATTTTATGAGATCTGCCTGGCGCAGGAGTACATTTCCGAGGGCGGCATCGGCTACGCGCGCAGCGTCCTGGAAAAAGCGCTGGGAGAAAACCGCGCGGACGAGCTTATAAACCGGCTGACGTCCACCCTGCAGGTCCGTCCGTTCGATTTCATCCGGAAAGCCGATTCCACGCATATACTCAACCTTGTGAACAATGAGAGCCCCCAGACGATCGCGCTGCTTCTGTCGTACGTGGAACCAAAGCAGGCCTCCGAGGTGGTCATCAATCTTCCCCCCGAGGTGCAGGTGGAGGTCATACGCCGGATCGCCAATATGGGGAGCGTGCAGCCCGAATACATACACGAGGCGGAGCGCATCCTTGAAAGACGCCTGTCCTCGATGGGCCTGTCCGACAAGATGGTTGTCGGCGGCCTCGATTCCGTCGTCGGCATCATCAACTCCATCGACAGGGGGACGGAGAAGTTCATCCTGGAAACGCTCGACGTGAGCGACTCCGAGCTGGCTGAAAACATCCGGAAGTGCCTGTTCGTCTTCGAGGATATCGTCAAGCTCTCGAATCCGGCCATACAGAGAGTCCTGAAGGAAGTGGAGACGTCCGACGTCACGACGGCGCTCAAGGGCGCGACCGAGGAAGTCAAGAACGTGATCCTGTCGAACCTGAGCAAGCGTCTGCAGGAGATGATTCTGGACGACATGCAGGTCATGGGGCCCGTCCGGGTCAAGGATGTGGAGGCGGCTCAGCAGAGGATCGTCAACGCCGTCAGGCAGCTTGAGGACGCCGGAGAGATCATTGTCTCACGCGGGGAAGGGGACGACGTCATTGTTTAGAATCGATAAAACGCTGATCACCTACGACCGCTCCGAGGCGGCGTATACGAGCGTCGGCACCGCGCTCAGGTCCGCACACAGACAGACGGGAGTATCCGCGGCGGAGGAAGAAAGCGTCCGGACGCGGGTGCTGGGCGAGCTGGACGCGCAGCTGCAGGACAAAATTTCCGAGACGGAAAAAATGACGCAGGATATGCTTGCCGACGCGGAAAAAAAAGCCCGTCAGATCATCCGGCAGGCCG
>CAYMLM010000287.1:0-3572 GCA_964391385.1 uncultured Papillibacter sp. | reverse complement strand
GTGATCGTTTCAATGGCGTTTTCGACGGACAGGCCGTTTAAAAATCCCGAGTTGACCATGACGCCGGTCTCGCAGTCCGTGAACGCTTCCCTTTCCACGTCTCCGCCCTTGACAACCTCTATAATCGGCAGGCCGAACTTATTGGCAAACTCCCAGTCGCGCGTGTCGTGGCCGGGGACGGCCATAATCGCGCCGGTGCCGTACGTCGCCAGGACGTAGTCGGAGATATAGATCGGGATCTCGTCTCCCGTCACGGGATTTAACGCGCGCACGCCTTTGAGCTCGACGCCCGTCTTCTCCCGCGCCATCTCGGTGCGTTCAAAGTCGGACTTCTTCGCGGCCGCATCCTGATAGGCCCGAACCTCATCGCTGTTTGTGAGGACCGCGGACCATTTCTTCAGATACGCGTGCTCCGGGGACATGACCATATAGGTCGCTCCGAAAAGCGTATCGGGGCGCGTCGTAAACACGCGCAGCGTATCGCCCGCCATCGTAACGCCTTCAGTATCTGAAGTCGTTTGGAAATCCACCTCGGCGCCCGTGGAGCGGCCGATCCAGTTTTTCTGCTGGATCTTGACGCGTTCGATAAAATCGAGCCCGTCCAGGTCGTCGATGAGGCGCTGGGCGTATTCTGTGATCTTCAGCATCCACTGGCTCTTTTCGCGGCGGACGACGTCCGCCCCGCAGCGCTCGCACACGCCGTTCACGACCTCCTCGTTGGCCAGCACGCACCTGCAGCTGGTGCACCAGTTGACGGGTATGGAGGCCTTGTAAGCCAGGCCGCGTTCAAACAGCTTGAGAAAAATCCACTGCGTCCACTTGTAGTATTGGGGGTCGGTCGTGTCGACGACACGGTCCCAGTCAAAGCTGTAGCCGAGCATCTTCAGCTGCTCGGTAAAGCGCGCGATGTTCCGTTTCGTGACGACCGCGGGGTGTATCTTGTTCTTGATGGCGTAATTTTCCGTCGGCAGGCCGAACGCGTCGAAGCCGATCGGAAACAGGACGTTTTGATCCTGCATGCGCCTTTTCCGCGCGACGATATCCATCGCCGTATACGGCCGGGGATGCCCGACGTGCAGGCCCTCGCCGGACGGATACGGAAATTCGATCAGGGCGTAAAACTTTTCGCGCGCATCACCGCTTTCCGCGCTGAAAACTCTTGCCGCTTCCCATTTGTTCTGCCACTTTTTCTCGATACGGGCAAACTCGTATTTCATCAGACCAGTCCTCTGTCTTTACTCATTTGGTCTTCGTCCAGCCAAGCGGCGATATCCACCTCGCGCGCATCGCGCCAGAGACGTTCCAGCGCGTAAAATTCACGGATATCCTTCAGGAAAATATGCACGACGGCGCAGCCGAAATCGATCAGGACCCATCCGCCCCTGCGGTACCCTTCCGTCCGGAGCGGCGGCTCCCCGTTTTCCTCCAGAACCTTGTGCAGCTCGTCGGTCAGCGTTTTGATCTGCGTGGTGGAACCTGCCGTGCACAGGATGAAATAGTCGGCCAGCACGGTGACGTCTCTTGTCTCAAGCACCTTGATGTCCTTCGCTTTCTTGCTGTCAAGCGCCTTGACGGCCAGCTCGGCTATTTCCAGAGATGTCAGCATTTATGTGACCATTCCTTTCTGATTGTAAGCTCAGGGCCATCCCCGCGGGACACGCGTATTGGACCCTGTCAAGCGTCAGCCCTCCGTTATCTCCGTACCGGACGAGCCGGCCTCGCCGGGGCTCGGCGACGGGCTTGGACTCGGGCTCGGGCTTGGCGACACATCCCCGCTCGGACTCGGCGACGCGTCTGCACTCGGGCTTGGCGACGCGTCCCCGCTCGGACTCGGCGACACGTCCCCGCTCGGACTCGGCGACACATCCCCGCTCGGGCTCGGCGAGACGTCTCCGCTCGGGCTCGGCGACACGTCCCCGCTCGGACTCGGCGACACATCCCCGCTCGGGCTCGGGCTCGGGCTCGGACTCGGCGACGGAGACGGAGACGGACTGCTTGATGTACTGCCTGAGGAGGAGGTCGACGAGCCTTTTCCCCAGGAGGAATTGCCGGCGTAGTTGCCGTCCGTCACATACAGATTGCCGTTTGCGTCGCGCGTGTAGAGGCTCAGTTCGTCGAGTTTTATGTCTTCCTTATAGGGATTGATCTTCTCGTTGAGCAGCTCAAGCCATTTGTTGGGATATATCGTGCAATAGGAGTTGCCGTTTACGCTGTCGTTCGTATTCGCCGGGATCGTCTGGAAGGAGATGTTCTCCGCGTCCATCTTATAGAATTCCTGCGCGAGCCAGATGAGGTTGCCGGCCGTCAGGTCCGTTTCGACGTACTTGATAAAGATATTGGCGATCTCCGACAGGTTTAAGTTTTTCTGTTTCTCGATGACCTGACGGCACATCTCCATCAGGAATTTTTGCTGCATCTCGATGCGTCCGATATCGCCGGTGACATATCCGCTGCGGAAGCGCACCAGCTGCAGCGCCTCGCTGCCGTTTAGATTCTGCATCCCCGGACTTAAGTCAATATACAGATCCTGCGATGGGTCATTGTAATGCATCCCCGGCGGCACCTCGAAATCCACGCCGTCGACCGCGTCGACGAGCGCGGCGAACGCGTCCAGGTCGACGATGACGTGAAAGTCCACCCGGAAGCCCAGGAGGTCCTCCAGCCCGTCCACCACGCCGTCAATCCCGCCGTAGCCGGAATACATCGAATTGGCCTTTTTCGTGTACCAGGGGACGTTGACGAGCGTGTCGCGCGGGATATTGACAACATTCATCGTGTAGTTGACGGCATCGAAGTTGACGACCATCATCGTGTCCGTATTGCCGTTGCCGTCGTCGAAGCCCAGTATGGCAAACGTGTACATATACTCGGATTTCCGGTCCGTCTCCGCGCCCGCCGGCTCTCCCGACGGAGTTACGGTCGGGCTGGCACTGCTGCCGCCGGCGCTGTCATTGCTTCCCGGCGAGGTCGAAACGGAAGGCGGCTTGACCACCATCGGAGGCGGCTTGACGGCAAGCTTATAAACACAGTAAAGCACGGCCGCAATCGCGAGGATCACCACCAGAACGATGATGACGAGCTTGGCGGCTTTACGCGGTTTCTTTTTTTTCAAGGCGACGCCCGCCTCTTTCGGCCGGCCGTTTCCGCTGTTTTTCACAGCGGAGGGCTCTGAGGCTCGGCCGCGCGCGCTGCCCGAAACATAACGGGCACCCTTTTTATTTCCGGATAATTTCATAGTCTGCAATCCCCTTTGGTCTGCTGCGTATGTGCGGTGAGTCAGGGCGGGGCCTCCAAGGTCCGCCTGTTCGGCAGGCTGCCGCGCGCACGTCTCGTCGATACTTATTTGGTAGCCCCGGCCATGTCGGCGTCCGGTCCTGTCAGACAGGTTCCTGAATGGTTTGGATCAGTCTTCTCTCAGCCGTCTGTTATCTCCGTACCGGACGAACCCGCTTCGTCGGGACTGACCGACGGGCTCGGACTCGGCGGCACGTCCCCGCTCGGGCTCGGACTCGGCGAAACGTCCCCAGATCGGAAGAGCACACGTCTGAACTCCAGTCACCGCTCATTATCTC
>CAYMLM010000286.1:0-3587 GCA_964391385.1 uncultured Papillibacter sp. | reverse complement strand
GCCGAGGACAAACGCGAGAAGGATGAGCTTCCAGCCGACAATGAGCCCGCAGACGGCCATCAGCTTGACGTCGCCGCCGCCGATGCCCCGGCCCCGGCTGACGAGATAGAGGACGAGCAGCAGGCCGCCGACCGAAGCAAAGCCGAGGACGTACAGCAGCCAGTTTTCAAGGTCCGCGGCGACGCGCGCCAGGCCGACAACGAGCAGGAAAACATTGAAGCCCGGAGGAATCTCATATGTTTTAAAGTCTATGACGCTCAGCGCCAGAAGCGCTGAGGTCATAGAACAGTAAAACAAGGTTTCAAGCCGGAAGCCGTAACGCGCGTAGATCAGGACAAACGCAATGCCGGTCGCCGCTTCAACAAGGGGGTATAAAGCGGAGATCCGTGTTTTGCAGCCGGAGCAACGTCCCCTCAGAAATATCCAGCTGATTAAAGGAATCAGCTCGTACCACCTGAGCCGTCTGAGGCAGTTCGTGCAGTGGGACGGCGCCGTCACGATGCTCTCGCCCGCCGGGACCCGGATGATCAGGACATTGAGGAAGCTGCCGATCACAAGTCCCAGAAGAGCGGCCATAATGTACGGAAACGCTGTGCCAAGAAGCATTGACCGGCATCCTTTCGTGTGCTGTGGTGTAGTTTTATGGTCCGGTACGAATTGCTTAACCGCCTGTGCCGCCGCCACCCCATTCGCCCGTGACGGAGCTGTCAGTATCTTCATCTCCAACCGTAATGGTTACCGTATACTCTGAATGATCATCACTGTTTCTGTATGTGTTTGAGGTTACCGCCTTGTCGGTCCAACCGGTCCCTAGCGCAGCTAGAAGCTCCTGCTCAAGAGCACTCTCTCCGTCTTCTGTCGCGCCATCAACGCCGTCGGAGTCCATTGTGATTGTCATGTCATCAGTTAATTCTTCCGCTACATCTTCGTCAGCCATAGCCACCTGAACAGCTGTCAGGATCTGGTCGGCGTTAGCGTCATCGGCAGATTGTCTGGACTTGTCGACGTACTTGAGATACTGGGGAGCGAGGATGGCGACAAGCACGGCCATGATCGCGATGACGATGATGAGCTCGACAAGGGAGAAGCCTTTATTGCCGAGCTTTCTTTTTTTCTTCAGGGCTTTTAACATAAGTGCTACCTTCTTTCATTAATATAAATATGCGCCCGTCAAATACAGATTGTATTTCTTTGTTTATGCTCAAACCCGGCGGGCCCCCCTTCGCCCCGCCGCGCTCAATGCGCCTTACTGAGATCGCCGGTATTTTTCCATCAAAAAAACCTCCCCGCCGAAATTCGGAAAGGAGGTCAAATACCTTATACCTTTCAACTTCGGCAACTGGCAGCCATAGCATTGCGTTCTTCGAACGCGTTCGGCGTTTCTTCGAAACGCAGATTGCGTCTCGCAGAGCGCCTAAGCTTTAGGCCCTGAGTTTTGCGTCCCTGCCTTTCGGCAGGTTTGCTTTTATCGATTGAATATTTTGACTTTTTTTGCAGTCAAACGGTACCACAACTTTATGGCTGTGTCAAGTATTTTTTCTCACTTTTTCTCAATTTTCGACCGACTTTTTAAGAATTATGTGAAAAAAGGGGCATCTTTGATATTTTCTCAGTCAGTTTTTGTCTTTTCCCGCCGTCTCAGATGTTCTGAAGCCCGGTGTACATCTGCGCCATAGGAGAGATGATCGAGATGATGATGGTGCCGATAATGACTGCCAGGAAGATGATGATGGCCGGTTCGAGCGCGGCCATGAGCGACTGCGTGGCGATCTCCACCTCCTCGTCATAGTAGTCGGCGAGCTTGTCGAGCATGGCCTCGATGTTGCCGGACTCCTCGCCGATCTTCAGCATGTGCCAGACGAGCGGCGGGAACAGCTTCCCGCGCTCGAGCGGGTCGGAAAGCGCCGTGCCCATCGCCACGCTCTCCTTGGCGTCCTGTATGGCGTCCCTGAAGTAGACGTTCGTCATCGTGTTGGAGGTGATCTCCAGCGCGTCGATGAGGGGCAGGCCCGCGGCCAGAAGCGTCGAGAGCGTGCGCGACAGGCGCGAGCAGGCCGTCTTGACGGTCAGCTTTCCGAAAAGCGGCAGCTTCATCGCGAGCTTCCCGAAGACCCGCCTGCCGGCATCCGACTTCCTGAAAAAGCGCAGCCCGACGACGAGCAGGACGATCCCGGCCACGACGAGATACCACCACTTCTGCATGAACCCGCTGAGCGTCACGATAAACCTCGTGATGGCGGGCAACTCGGTGCCCAGCTCGTCGAACATCTGCTCGAAGGTCGGCACGACAAAGGTCAAAAGCGCGATGACGACGACGACGGCGACGACGGCGACGACCGTCGGATAGATCGACGCTTTTTTGATCAGCGACTTGAGGCGCGCGTCCTTTTCAAACTGGACGGCCATCCTCGTAAAGGAGATATCCAGGCTGCCGGAGGCCTCCCCGGCCTCGACCATGGTGATGAACATGTCCGAAAACACCTTGCGGTTGAGTCTCATGGCGTTTGCCAGGGACTCGCCCTTTTCGACAGCCGATTTCGACTCCGCGATCGCGTTTTTCAATATCTTGTTTTCCGTCTGCACGGAGAGCATGTCCAGCGCGTCGATCACCGTGACGCCGGCCTCGATGATGCTCACGAACTGGCGGCAGAAAATGCTCATGTCCCGGGGCTTCGGCTTGCCGCCGATGCTGATGTTGAGGTCCCGCGTCAGAAGGCTCTGCTCGCCGACGGAGAGGACCATCAGCCCGTCCGCCTTCAGCTGCTCCCGCGCCAGTTCCGCCGTCTCGGCCTCGATCGAGCCCTTGCGGTCGCGCCCGGCCCGGTCGACGGCCAGGTAATTGTATGCTGCCATTGTTTCCTCCTCGCCGCCGCGGACCTATACCGTCAGCCGCTTCGTCACGTACGCGATGTCCTGCGCGTGCCGGGCGGCGTGTTCGCCGGTGATGAGCCGCCTGGCATACAGGTCGCATATGGCGTCGTCCATCGTCTGCATGCCGGCCTTCCTGTTCGTCTGCATGACCGTCGGGATCTGAAACGTCTTCGATTCGCGGATCAGGTTCCGGATGGCCGTGTTGATGTGCATGACCTCGACGGCCGCGCAGCGGCCCTTGCCGGTCCGGCGCATGATGAGCTGCTGCGATATGACGCTCACAAGCACGTCGGCCAGCTGCGTGCGGATCTGCTGCTGCTGGTAAGGCGGAAAAACGTCGATGATCCGGTCGATCGTATTGGACGCCCCGATCGTATGGAGCGTGGAAAACACGAGATGGCCCGTTTCGGCTGCCGTGACGGCGATGGAGATGGTCTCGAGGTCCCGCATCTCGCCGACCAGGATGACGTCGGGGTCCTCGCGGAGCGCCGCGCGCAGCCCGTTGGCGTAGCTTTGCGTATCCGTCCCGATCTCCCGCTGGTTGACGATCGATTTCTTGTGCCGGTGCAAATACTCGATGGGGTCCTCGAGCGTGATGATGTGGTACGGGTAATTTTCGTTGAGCACGTTGATGAGCGAGGCCAGCGTCGTCGATTTGCCGCTGCCGGTCGGCCCCGTGACGAGCACCAGGCCCCGCTGCTTTTTGACGATGTCCA
>CAYMLM010000285.1:0-3596 GCA_964391385.1 uncultured Papillibacter sp. | reverse complement strand
TCACTGCAACTCGGAAGTTTACGTTTCCGGGCCGCTTTAACGCGGCCCGGATTTACCCATCGTGAAGTACGCAAACTTTCAAACATTTCAAAATAAGCCTCGGCGCCGGCGCAAGCCGCAGCCACGGAAAAATTAAGAAAGAAGTTTGAAGAAACCTATGTTGAAAGAAATGAGAGAAGTCGTCATCGTCGACGGCTGCCGAACCGCCGTAGGCAATATGGGCGGGGCGCTCAAGCCGCTGCACGCCATCGATCTGGCCGAATGTGTTTTGAAGGGAAGCCTGGACCGTACCGGCATCGATCCCAAGGAAATCGACGAAGTCATCCTCGGACAGTGCCGTCAGACCTCCGACGAGCCCAATATCGCCCGCGTCGCCGCGCTGCGTGTGGGTATCCCCGACGAATGCCCCGCATACACCGTGATGCGCCAGTGCGCCTCCGGCATGACGGCCGTGCAGAACGGCGCCATGGAGATCATGACCGGCCATGCCGACGTTGTGCTCGCAGGCGGAACGGAGAGCATGTCCAATGCCGTTTTCTATCTGCGCGACGCCCGCTGGGGCGTCGGCACCGGCAATGTGGATTTCGTCGACGCTCTGACCGAAGGCCAGTTCCAGAGCCAACCCCCCGAGACTTACGGCCGCTACAACATGGGCGCCACCGCGGAGAATGTCGCCGAGCTCATGGGCATTACCCGCGAAGAGCAGGATACTTTTTCGATGGAGAGCCAGAGACGAGCCATCGCCGCCATCGACGAAGGCCGCTTCAAGGAAGAGATCGTCCCCGTCATGGTGCCCCAGGGGCGTAAAAAGCCCCCCGCCGCGGTCGACACCGACGAGTTCCCCCGCCGCGATACCAGCCCTGAACTCATGGCGAAGCTGAAGCCCTGCTTCAACATCAAGAAGGATGAGAAAGGCAGGCTGTGGAATGACGACGCGCTTACCGGAACCGTCACCGCCGCGTCTTCCTCCGGCCGCAACGACGGCGCGTCCGTCTGCATGCTCATGACGCCGGAAAAGGCAAAGGAGCTCGGCCTGAAGCCCATCTGTAAGATCATCGGCATGGGCGTGGCCGGCAACGATCCCCGGACAATGGGCCTGGGTCCGGTTTACGCGGTGCCCAAAGCGCTGAAGGACGCCGGACTCACAATAGACGACATTCAGCTCATCGAGCTCAACGAGGCCTTTGCCGCCCAGTCCCTCGGCTGCATCAAGCAGCTCGGCTGGGAGGACAAGCTGGACATCATCAACGTCAACGGCGGCGCGATCGCCCTGGGCCACCCCGTCGGCTCCTCCGGCAGCCGCATCCTCATTACGCTCATTTATGAGATGAAACGCCGCGGACTGAAGTACGGCCTCGCGACGCTGTGTATAGCAGGCGGAATGGGTCAGGCAACCGTCGTTGAGATGTGCGACTGAACAGAGCTTACCCAAGACATTCCGCCGCGGAATGGGTCAGGCAACCGTCGTTGAGATGTGCGACAACAGCTCGGGGACGGATACTACTTTATTGAAAGGGGCAATTACCATGTCATGTAAATTTTTCGACCTCACCGGCAAGACCGCCGTCGTCGTCGGCGGCGCCGGCGGACTTGGACAGGCGATCGCGCAGGGACTCGCGGAAGCGGGCGCGAAGGTGCTCATCTCCAGCCGCAAGGAGGAATCCCTGAAAAAGGCGAAGGAGGAGATCAAAGCCGCCACCGGCCTCGACGTCTGCTATTCCGCAGCCGACGCCACGAACGAGGCGCAGGTCGAGGCCCTCGTCGAGGATGCGAAGAAACAGCTCGGCGGCAAGGTGACGATCCTCGTCAACGCCCAGGGCTTCAATAAAAAGCAGGACGCGCTGGATTTCGACATCGACACGTTCCGCCAGATGCTCGACGCCAACGTCACGAGCTTCATGATCACCGCCAAGCACTTCGGCCGTCACTTCAAGGAGAACGGCTACGGCAAGATCGTCAACCTTTCCTCCGTACGCGGCAAGATTGCCACGAAGGGCAGCGGGAATGCCGGCTACTGCGCCACGAAGGGCGCCGTCGACATGCTTACAAAGCAGCTGGCCTCCGAGTACGGCCCCTTCGGCGTGACGGTCAACGCGCTCGGCCCGAACATCACGGCCACGCCGATGATGGTCTCCGTGTTTGAAAAACGCGCGGCGGATGCCGGCGTCACCGTCGAGCAGTACCTCAAGCAGCAGGGCGAAGGCAATCCGATGCGCAAGATGGGCCAGCCCGAGGACATCGTGGGGACGGCCGTCTTCCTGGCGGCGCCGGCGTCGGATTTCATGACCGGCAACATCCTGTATCCCGACGGCGGGCTCACCGCGATCGGCTGACAGACAATCGAAAGAGGGAGCATTGGCGTACAATGCCCCCTCTTTTTTTCAGGGTTGCCTGATAGCCCGAAAGGCTAAGACGTGATTTTCGGCAGGCCGTCCTCGGTTTCCTCGATCGGCAGCCAGACCTCGAAAAATCCGGTGATCTCGCCCTTTTCAACGACGCTACAGGCCAGGTTGCCGAACGCGCAGCCGGCGACCGTCAGTCCGTTTTGCTCGGCGTAGCCGGTGATGAAGTCCAGATGGCGGGCCGTGAACTTGTCTTTTCCCGTGCTGGTGAAGGCCGAGTGGATGCACAGCCTGGACGGCATATGCTTGACGGGCGGCTCGACGGCGATCCCGAACGTCTCGACGTACGGCATGCCGATTGAAAAGCCCCACGCGTAATCGTCGCCGTCGCCCAGAAGGTCATCCTCCGGCACTTCAAAATAGCGTCTGGAGAAGGGCATGTACTTCAGCCACTTCCTGGACAGGCGCTGCAGCTCGGAATCGTTGTCGTAGATGGTGTTGTAGCGGTTTAAATACCGGACGAACTCGGCGCTGCGCCGGATGCCGCACTTGCCGATGTCGCCCCTCAGATTCTCAAGTATCTCATGGTACTTGCGGATGCGCTCCAGGAGCATTTGCTGATACCGGATGTTTTCTTCGATCTCGTCGCCTTTCCAGGCGAGGGTTTCCATCAGGTCGCCATACGTGCTCTGGGACACGATGTGCGCCACCTGCTCGATTCCGTATCCGAAGTTTTTAAACCAAAGGCAGTCGAGAAGGAAGTTTATGTCCCAGGTGTCGTAGTACCTGTAATTATTGACAGGGTCCTTTTCGGGGGAAACGACGCCCTTTTCCTCATAGTAACGGATCAGATCCGGTGAAATGCCAAGGATTCTGGCCACATCTCCAATTTTATAGCGCAAGACGACGTCACCTCCATCGGCACAAATCATCGGTCCGGCGGCCGAAAAAAAAGATTGGACCGTCTATAGAAACTTTTTCTGCGTATATTATATCTGAAATTTCATGAAAGTCCAATAAAAATACGCAAACGTCTTGACTTTGGGATAATGCCAAGGTTTACAATTAAATGTGGACAGTATGAAAGAATGTATCCGAATATATTATAGGAGGTTGCACTTATGGCTTATATGCCGCTCGATAAGAACAGAATGTATCTGGACAGGAACAAAATGGCGAAGATCTACGACCTGTCTCAGCCCTGGGGCGTCGACACGCCGCTGTGGCCGTTCCCCGGCCCTCGCCAGGACCTTG
>CAYMLM010000284.1:0-3604 GCA_964391385.1 uncultured Papillibacter sp. | reverse complement strand
ACACCCTATCCTACACTCTTTCCCTACACGACGCTCTTCCGATCTATTGTACAGCGCGACCGTCCGGCTTCTGAAATAATCCGCGATCCTTTCGTCCCGCAGGTTAAATCGTATGGATATGTCGCTTTTTTTAATCGTCACAAGCGCTTCGACAGGTCCGAGATTTTCGGTGTCCAGCGCCAGCAGGACAGTTGTCGCCTCCGGGTTCGTCTTTTTGACGCCCTTTTTTTTGTTGAAGACATAGACGTCCACGGTCGAAGGCCTGCCGCCCGTCATCACGGGAATCTGCATGTAGGAAAACCGGTCTATGGCCTCCATGAGTTTCAGCCCGCCGATCAGCCTGTCCGCTTCGGCCGCCGCGCTTTTCCCGGCGTCGGAACGCGTATCCATGCCGTTTCTCAGCAGCTCCAGGTTGCCAAGCAGCCGTTCGCCGGCTTGTTTGAGCGCGGCGGCGTCTTCGGGTTTTTCGACCTTGGCGAAAAAAGACGCCTGCGCTGCTTTGAGCTCTCCGCGGCTTCCTTCGACGGACGCCATTCCCGTCCCCGCGGAAAGTGTCTCCCCGTCGGGGTGCCCGGGCAGCCCCGCCGGCCTGCCGCCGTCCCCGGCCGCGGCCGACGGCCGCTCGTTTTTTGTGTTTGCTTCTTTTATTATAGGTATACCCGAATTGTCCGGGCCCTTCTGCAAATCGTCGGCGGCCCCATTTGCGGACGCCGGATCTGTCATTCGTTCGTCCTGTCCCGACAGTGCGTTCCCTCTGCCGCCGTCCTGGACGCCGGCCTGCCCGGGGACGCCGGGCGCGTCTGCGTTTTCAGCCGGTGTGCGCGACGGGCCGGCGTTTGCGGCCGCGGCCGCGGCCGAAGGCGGCCTGGGCGTGTTTGACACGGACGTGCCGTCGAGCAGGCTGAAAATCCGGGCCAGCAAGTCCGAGACCTTGAAATCGGCGCGCAGCAGCGCGTCGACGACGCCGAGATTTTGGGCATTGGGTTCCAGGCCGTTCGCCGCCGCGAAAACGGCGGCTTGGACGCTTGTGTCCGGATATTGCCCCAGAATGTCGCCGGACTGCCGGATCAGCTCCGCCTCGACGGGCAGACGGCTGTCCGCAAGCGCCGCTGCGAGCAGCTGATTGAGCTGCGTATTGCGCAAACCGGTCTGCCCGATCAGCTCCGCCGGCGTTTTCCGGCCTTCGCCCGCGGACGGATTGGTTATGAGCTGCAGCACGAGGCTGTTGCCGTCGTTTGCTTTAACGCAAAGCAAAACGGTTTCGCCCTCTGTCAGCGCGGCCCCGCCCTCGAGCCTGGCCCTGAGGATCGCGCCGTTTGACAGCCTGACATTGGCGGTTTCCCCCGATGCGAAAAGGACTTCCGCTTCGACGACCTGACCCAACTCGACCGCGTCCTCGCTCCGGCCGACACTATATAATAACTGTCCGCTGAGATACTCATCCGGAGCAGCCGGATTGACGTAACCGATCTGCATTTTGGCCTCCGTGATGCGCGTGAGATTCAAAACGGTTTGGATGCGCCCGGAAAACAATTTCAAATTCCATTAAATATATCGATAAATAATGACGAATTATTTAACAGCTGAAGATATTTTTTTGAAAATTGTTCAAACTCGGCAGGCGAGGAAACCTTATGATATGTGAGGCGGTGTATTTTTGACTGATCAATTTGACGTTTTAAATCCCCAGCAGATGGACGTGATCCGTGAAATCGGAAATATCGGCGCGGGTAATGCGGCCACAGCTTTATCGAGTATCGTGGGCAGAAAGGTCGATATGAGCGTCCCCGAAGTCAAAATCATCCCCCTTTCCTCGGTGCCCGAGATATTCGGGACGCCCGAGGACCCTGTCGTCGGCGGGCTGGTGGATATGGAAAGCGGCCTGACGGGTCAGATTATGCTGATTCTGGGGATCCGCGAGGCGTATATCCTCGCATCCATCATGTGCGGGCGGGACACCTCCGGCATCGGGGAGCCCGACATCTCCATGTTCACGGACTTTGACATTTCGGCTTTATATGAGGTGACAAATATACTGTCCGGCTCCTATCTGTCCGCGATTTCCACGCTGACAAATCTCTGTATCTCTCCGTCCATCCCTCATATGAGCGTAGACATGGCCGGCGCCCTTCTGAGCCTGATTGCCATAGAGTGCGGCAAAACAGGGGATTCGGCTATTTTTTTTGAGTCCCGTTTTGTAGACGCGGAAGACGATATGGCCTGTTACTTCTTTCTCATCCCCGATAAGGACTCGTATAAAAAACTGATGAACTCATTGGGGGTATCCTGACAAATGGGTGTTATTCTTGTCGGGATAGCCGATATGAAAGTTGCCGACCGACCGCATATCCTGACGACCATGGGCCTGGGATCCTGCGTGGGCGCGACATTGTTTGACCCGCAGCTGCACATTGGAGGGCTTATACATGTCCTGCTGCCCACCAGCAACGGCGAGGTGCCCGCAAACAAAGCCAAGTTCGCCGACAGCGGAATCCCCGAGCTCATAAATAAACTCATTTCCATGGGTGCCAGACGCAGCGCGCTCGTCGCGAAAATGGCCGGCGGGGCCAATATGTTTGCATCGAACCGGAACTCGAATGTTTTTATGGTAGGCCAGCGCAATGTGGAGATGTGCAAGGATGTGCTGATGAAGGAGCGAATCAGGCTGATCGCCAGCGACACCGGCGGCAGCTACGGGCGCACGATCGAGCTTAACACCGAAAACGGCCAGCTGCTCATTAAGACCATCGGCCACGGTGTCAAATATATCTGAAACAAAAATTTCACGTCATGCCGGACGAATACGGCTGTAATACTTACTTCTATTTATTGTTTGGGGGTCAATCTAATGGCAAAGGTTCTAATTGTTGACGATGCGGCTTTTATGCGGATTTCCATTAAAAACACACTGACAAAAAACGGTTTTGAGGTAATAGGCGAGGCTGAAAACGGTGCCGTCGCCGTTGAAAAATACAAGGAACTCAAACCGGATGTCGTAACAATGGATATCACAATGCCGGAAATGAGCGGTCTGGACGCGCTGAAAGCGATCGTTGCATACGATTCAAGCGCAAAGATTATCATGGTTTCGGCCATGGGCCAGGAGGCAATGGTGCGCGACGCGGTCCTGTCCGGCGCCAAGGGGTTTATTGTAAAGCCGTTCAAGGAAGACGGACTCTTATCCGCCTTGAGCAAAATCAACTGAATCATTCGTCAGGCCGGCATTCACCGGATGACAAAGCCATACACGCGCTTATCTCAACAAATATTTTAATGAGGTGGATACAATGAGTTACGACGAGTCCATGCTTGAAGTCTATATATTCGAGAACCAGCAGCTTCTGGAGAAACTGGAAGATCTGATGCTGCGCGGCGAAAAAGGCTCCGCTCTTTCAACAAAGGAAATCGACGAGGTTTTCCGCATCATGCACACCATCAAGGGTTCCTCGTCCATGATGAGCTTCGACAATCTCTTTCGCGTCACGCACTCCGTGGAGGATCTCTTTTCCCTGATCCGGGACAACGGCGGAAAATGCCAGGATTGGAGCGATATCTTCGATATCGTTTTAAACACGATCGACTTTATCAAGAAGGAATTCGCGAA
>CAYMLM010000283.1:0-3668 GCA_964391385.1 uncultured Papillibacter sp. | reverse complement strand
TAAATTCGACGGCGGACGGCGGCAGATTTGCCTTTTCAAGCGCCTTGCCGAGCACTGTCTTCTGCATGACGCTCTCCGCTTTTTCCCAGGTTTTCTCTCCGAAATACGAGTCCTCGCTGACGAGGTCAAAGCTGTCGCGCAGGGGGCCGTCGCCTTCTCTTTTGCCGACGACGCAGGCGCTGGAAGCCACGGACGGCGGATTCGGGAAGCTGACGCTTTGCGTTCCGACGTGCTTAACGCTCGTGACAGATCACCTCTTTATCTTGGATTTCCTTTAGGATTGACTGTTTTTTTTTCAATAATGCGCCGTAAAAACGGCAAAAAGTGGGTTGCACGCCCGCCGCGCGCACTGTTTTGAATCGGCCCCAAAAAAGCGGCGGGCGCTCAACTGCCGATTGCCGGGCACGCAAATGTATGGTATAGTAAAAATTGCTACTGATGCTTTGGAGGCGAAAACATGAGCATACTTCTGACCGGCGGGGCGGGCTATATCGGCTCGCACACGGCCGTCGAGCTTCTGGAGGCCGGCTATGACGTCGTGGTTGCCGACAACTTTTCCAACAGCTCTCCGGAGGTCGTAAAGCGCATCGAGGAACTGACGGGGAAGCGCGTGACGGTTTTCAACGCGGACGTCGCCGACAAAAAGGCGCTCGAAAACGTTTTCAAAGAAAGCCGGATCGACGGCGTCGTCCATTTCGCCGGGCTCAAGGCCGTCGGCGAATCGGTCCGCCAGCCGCTGCGCTATTACCGCAACAATCTGGACTGCGCGCTGAGTTTGCTGGAGACGATGGAGCGCTTCGGCGTCGATACCCTCATTTTCAGCTCCTCCGCGACGGTGTACGGCGTGCCGGAAAAACTCCCGCTCACCGAGGATATGAAAACCGGCCCCTGCTCCAACCCATACGGGAGCACGAAGCTGTTTATCGAACAGATCATACGGGACGCGGCCGCCGCCAATCCGAAGCTTTCGGCCGTGCTGCTGCGGTACTTCAACCCCGTCGGCGCGCATCCGAGCGGCCGGATCGGCGAGGAACCGAGCGGCATCCCCAACAATCTCATGCCGTTTATCACTCAGGTCGCCGTCGGGAAGCTCAGGCAGCTTGGCGTCTTCGGCGACGACTACCCGACGCCCGACGGCACCGGCGTGCGAGACTATATACACGTTGTCGACCTGGCCCGCGGCCACGTCGCGGCGCTCCGCTGGTCCCAGACGAATCGCGGCGTCGGGGTATTCAATCTCGGCACCGGCGTCGGGTACAGCGTGCTCGATATGGTCGGCGCGTTTGAAAAGGTCAACGGCATCCAAATACCGTACGAAATAACCGCCCGGCGCGAGGGGGACATCGCCGAGATGTACGCCGGCGTCGGCAAGGCCGCGCGGGAGCTGGGCTGGACGGCGTCGCTGACGCTCGAAGACATGTGCCGGGACGCCTGGAACTGGCAGAAAAACAACCCCAACGGATATTGATCTATACCCGCCCCCCGCCCGATAAGGTATAAGGGCTTCGCCCTTATGATCCCATTGCAAAAAGTATTGGGCTTGCCCCATGACCGGAAAATGAACGTAAGATAACGGGCGCGTATATCAAAAACGTAGGGACGAGTCAAGAATCGTCCGCCGCCAATAAGGCATTGTTACCGGTAAGCTGAAAATTTGAGCATCATATTGAAAAGCCTCCCGCCTGAGGGAGGTGGCATTCGCAAGGCGAATGGCGGAAGGAGTCCGGACAGCCTCCGCCGTCACGCCGTTTTATCTGGTACGAGCAATCACTTGTAAAATCGCATGTCCCGACATGCTTTAGGAGGTCACACGTGTACAATTACCGCAGAGAATCAAAGCAGCGTTACCGCTCGTTCGGCTGGCTGTGCCAGCAGACGCCGCCGCCCATGCCGCCCCGCCCGATCACGGCTCGGGAAAACCTGAAACGCGTCTACGAGGGCCAGGTGCCGTACTGGCTGCCGATCTGGATGTACGACAACCAGTGGATCTGGCCGGACGTCATATTGGAGCACCCTCTGTACGAGGCCGACGGCGAGGACTGGTTCGGCGTCGAGTGGGTCTGGGTCGAGGCGGTGCAGGGCAGCATGGTGAAGCCCGGCACCCGGCTGTTAAGCGACTTTTCCAAATGGCGCGAGGAGCTTCATTTCCCCGATCTCGAGGCGGTGGACTGGGCGGGCGACGCGGCCTACCAGAGGGAGGTCTACGACCCGGACCGCCTGCATGTGTTCCATTCCGCCGAGGGCTGCTTCGAGCGGCTGCACGAGGTCATTCCGTTCGACGAGGCGCTCGCGGCGCTCGTCGAGGACCCGGACGAGGTGCAGGCGTTTTTCGAGGCGGTCGCCGACTATAAGATCAGGGTCTTCGAGAAGCTCTTCGAGTATTACGAGCCGATCGACACGATCATCTACGGCGACGACTGGGGCACGCAGCGCGCGGGCTTTTTCTCCGACCGGATGTTCAAGGAGATGATCAAGCCGCAGGCCAAACGGATCATCCAGTACCTGCGGAGCCGGGGCAAATACGTCGAGCTGCATTCCTGCGGCCTGACGCAGCAGTACATAGAGGATCTCGTCGACATGGGCCTCACCGCCTGGACGCCGCAGGCCATCAACGATTTCGACAGGCTCAAGCGCGACTGGGGCGACAAGATGACGTTCACGATCCCCATCGCCGGCCTCGACAAGCCGGGCATTACGGAAGGCGAGGTCCGGTCGCTCGTGCGCGCGTTCGTCGACGCCTACGCCGGCCGCGGCCGCGTTTTGGCCTCCGTCATGGTCCAGGACCCCGACGTCCGAAAGGCGGCGTACGACGAGCTGTACGAATACTCCAGCGCGCATTACGCGAAGCTGAGATAACAAAATATCGGCCGGCTTTAATCGGCCGGCCGACAAAAGGCCCGCCGTGTCTGGCGGACAGAAAAAACCGGAGGGATAAGACATGAAGGAGGATATCCGCAACATCTTCATGCGTCTGGGCGCGGACGTGTGCGGCGTTGCGAATGTCGACCGGTTCGAAGCCGCCCCGTCCGGCTTCAGCCCGCGCGACATCTTTCCGGACTGCCGCTCCGTCGTCGTCTTCGGCCTGGCAATCCCAATCGGGACGACGAAGGTGAACCCCCGGATCGTGTACAAGCAGTATAACCACATCTCCCGCATCGAGCTCGACCGGATCGCCTTTCACGCGTCGCTGGAGCTCGAGCGCAGCTTCGGCGCGTACGCCGTCCCCCTCCCGTCCGACGATCCGTACGACTACTGGAACGCCGAGCAGATGGAGGGACGGGGCATCCTGTCCATGCGTCACGCCGCCGTCCTGGCGGGCCTTGGGACGCTCGGGAAAAACACGATTCTGTTAAACCGCGGCTTCGGCAACACGCTCAATCTCGGCGCGGTGCTCACGAGCCTGGACCTGCCGTCGGACGCGCTCGCTGAGAGCGTGTGCCTCCCGGACTGCCGCCTGTGCCTCGACAGCTGCCCGGCCGGCGCGCTCGACGGCGTTTCCGTCAATCAGAAGCTGTGCCGGATGAATACGTACGCCACGAACGAGCGGGGCTTCGACGTCACGAAATGCAACGTCTGCCGCATCGTGTGCCCGATGCGCTACGGCGCGGAGAAAAGATAGCAGATCGGAAGAGCGTCGTGTAGGGAAAGAGTGTAGGATAGGGTGGTGG
>CAYMLM010000282.1:0-3673 GCA_964391385.1 uncultured Papillibacter sp. | reverse complement strand
TCCTGTCGACTTCCTTAAATGTTGACTGTCCAAGATGTTTGACAATCCTACAAATTGACTATATTAAGAATTTGCACTATAATGAGGCCGATTACAAACGCTTTCATAGCACCCTACAAGAGGAGGCGGCGGCCGTATGAGGCTCCTGAATTCACAGCAGATGCGCGAGATGGACCGCACTGCCATCGACGTGCTCGGCGTGCCGTCGACGCTCCTGATGACAAACGCGGCCGAGCATGTGGCAAAGGCCGCGCTTGAGTACGCGGGGGAAGGCGGCTTGGCCGCCGTGTTCTGCGGCTCCGGCAACAACGGCGGCGACGGCGTCGCAGCGGCCGCTTATCTTATTAAAAAAGGCGTGAGCGTCCGCGCGTTTATGACCGGCAGCCGCGAGAAGATGACGGCGGATACCGCCGAAATGGAGCGTCGGTTAAACGAGCTCGGCGGCGTGCTGGAGAATTTCGGGGACGCGGCGGAATTGGACTATTATGTCAACCACTGTGACGTCGTCATCGACGCCATGTTCGGCATCGGGCTCAACTCAAACCTGCGCGGCGCCGCTCTGGAGGCCGTGCGGCTCATCAACGCAAGTCCGGCGCGCGTCGTTGCGGCCGACATCCCCAGCGGCGTCGAGGCCGACACGGGGAGCATCCTCGGCGGCGCCGTCCGAGCGGACGCGACCGTCACGTTCGCGCATGCCAAAATCGGCCACTATACCGAACCGGGCTGCATATACTGCGGCGACGTCCGCGTCGTCGATATCGGCATACCGCGGGAGCTCATCGACAACATCCCGATAGACTGCCACGCCGTCGTTCCGGGGGATATCACGCTGCCGCGCCGGCGGCGGGATACGCACAAGGGCGATTACGGACGCGCGCTCGTCATCGCGGGCAGCGTCGGCTATACGGGGGCGCCCGTTCTGGCCGCGCGCGCGGCATCGTGCGCCGGCGCGGGGCTCGTCTCCCTCGGCGTGCCCGAGGCCGTCTACGCGATCGCAGCGGGCAAATGCGACGAGGAGATGGTGTTCCCGCTGCCGTGCACGCGCCAGGGCGCGCTTGCCGACGAGGCGGTCTGGCCCATTCTCGAGCGGCTGGGGGCCTGCGACGTGTGTCTCATCGGGCCCGGTCTCGGCCGGTCCGACGCCGTGGACAGGATCGTGCATGCCGTCATACGGCAGTCATCCGTCCCGCTCATACTGGATGCCGATGGCATAAACGCCGTCGCCAGGAATATAGATATACTGGACGAGGCCGGGTGTCCCGTCGTCCTCACGCCGCACCCCGGCGAGTTCAGACGGCTCGGCGGCGACATATCGCGGGACCGGGTGAGCGCCGCGCGCGCTTTCGCGTCGGAACGCGGATGCGTGCTGGTGCTCAAAGGTCACCGCACCGTCACGGCCTTGCCGGACGGCGCGGCGTACATCAATACGACGGGCGGCCCGGCCATGGCCAAGGGCGGGTCGGGCGACGTGCTGGCAGGGATGGCCGCCTCGCTGGTCGGGCAGGGCTTCCCTGTCAAGGATGCCGTGCTGGCCGCCGTCTACCTGCACGGGCTGTCGGGCGACATCTGCGCGGAGGCGATGGGCGAGTACTCCGTCACGGCCTCCGCCATCCTCCGGGCGCTGCCGGAGGCCGTCAAAAAAGTAACCGAACGATGAGGTGACAAGGCGTTGAAGCAAGTGAAAACACTTGCACGGATGATAATGCTGATATCGGTGATCACACTGCTGTGCGCCTGCTCGCCGAAAACGCGCGGCGAGGAGCTGGCGCTCGATATCAGAACGATGATGCTTGAAGCCGACAGCCTGGACCTGACGACGCAGGTCACGGCCGACTACGGCGAGCGCGTCTTTGAGTTTACCTTCCGGTATACGGGCGGCGCGCAGGACGGGACCCTCGAAATCACGCAGCCCGAAGCAATTGCCGGCCTGAAGGCAACCGTCTCGGTATCGGGCGGGACGCTTGAATTCGACGGCGCCATGCTCGACACGGGCGCCGTGACGTCGGACGGCCTGTCCCCCGCCCAGTGCATCCCCGTTTTGATCTCCCAGTGGCAAAGCGGATACATATCGGGCTGCAACTTTGAAAAGCTCGGCGACTACGAGGCGCTGGCCGTCACGACCGATATCACCCAGACCGTCTCGCAGAGGACCTGGTTCGATAAAAAGACGCACCTGCCGATCAAGTCGGAGCTCTACGACGCCGGCGTCAGGGTTATAGACTGCTCGTTTGAAAACATCGTCATTGAATAAAGAAAAAGGAACGCGGCTATGCCTCACATGCAAATGCGGACATGGGCTGAAATCAGCCTGAAAAATCTTGAGCACAATTACAAAACCATGAAGGCGCGGCTCCGGGACGGCACGCGCTTTCTGGGCGTTGTCAAGGCCGACGCCTACGGCCACGGCGCCGTCCGGACGGCGCGGCTGCTCGAGGAGCTCGGCTGCGGGTACCTGGGCGTGGCGTGTCTCGACGAGGCGCTTAAACTGCGGGAAGGCGGCGTCGCGCTGCCGGTCCTCGTGATGGGCTATACGCCGCCGGAGCTGACGGCCGAGCTCATGGAAAACGGCCTCACGCAGACGATTTACAGCGGAGATATGGCAGAGCAGTTTTCGACGGCGGCCGTCTCGCTCGGGGGAAGCCTGAGGGCGCATCTGAAGGTCGACACGGGTATGGGCCGCCTGGGGTTTGTCTGCGGCCGCGGACGCGACCCCGAAGAGGACGTGCTGCGCGTCCTCGCGCTGCCGGGCCTCTCCTTTGAGGGCATCTTCACGCATTTCGCCGTTTCCGACCTCCTCGGCGACCCGTTCACCCGGCGGCAGTTCGACGATTTCCGCATGCTCGTCGAGCGCCTGGAAAAGAAAACGGGAGCCCGATTTGAAATTAAGCATTGCGCCAACAGCGGCGCGATGATAAACTATGCTTGGAGCTATTTCGACATGGTTCGTCCCGGCCTGTCGCTGTACGGGCTTTACCCCGACAGGGACACGGGCGGCCTCGATCTCATGCCCGTCATGGAACTCAAAACGCGCATCGCGCAGATCAAGGCATACGAACCCGGCGACACGGTCAGCTACGGTCGGATCTTCACGGTCCCGCAAAAAATGCGCCTGGCCGTCATCACAATCGGATACGCCGACGGACTATTCCGCACCCTGTCCGGCAATATCGACGTGCTCGTCAGGGGACGCCGCGCACGGCAGGTCGGCCGCATCTGCATGGACATGTGCATGATCGACGTCAGCGGCATCCCGGACGCCGAGGCCGGCGACGTCGTCACGATCTTCGGCCGCGACGGCGGCGGTTTCATCCCGATCGAGGAACTGTCCGAAAAAGCTGGCACGATCTCCTATGAGCTTTTATGCGCCGTAACCCAGCGCGTCCCCCGCGTCTACCTCACCGACTAGCCGCTTAACAAACCGCCTGCCCAAACATATACTGTAAAGGGAGAAGTCCCACCATACGTCGTTTTTTCAATAACCATGGCAGCGGTTGTATATTTTGTTTTGCTTTGTGAAAGAATTATAGATGCCCGGTTACATACAAAAGCCATGAATCGGCGGTAACCGCGGCAACTATACTTCGTCGGAGAGTGAAGCTGTGTGTTAAGTGGAGTAAAAAGAGGAGACATCTATTACGCCGACCTGAGCCCCGTTGTGGGCAGCGAGCAGGGC
>CAYMLM010000281.1:0-3676 GCA_964391385.1 uncultured Papillibacter sp. | reverse complement strand
TTCCTTTCCGTATTCGTGTGGCTTTGCCGATATTTAGATAATAAAGGAGAATGAAACGGAAAGCAAGCATGCGATTTGCGCAGAAAAACAATACTGACATTTCGTTCGTTCCGTTGTGTCAGCGGTATTTTTGGTCGGTCGGCGGGTATGTTGCACTTGTCAATCGGTCCCGGCAGCGCTTATAATAAAAAAAAACAGGCAAAAAAGGAGTCGTCGCATATGTCACTTGCCGTACCGGTCAGCCCGCGCGTGCAGGCGCTCTTGGACAAACGCGCGCGTACGAACAAGTCCGCCGTACCGCTCAACACGGAACGCACGCGGCTTTACACCGAATATTACAAGGCGCACGAGAATGAGTACCCCGTAAAAAAGCGCGCCGGCGCGCTTCTGCATTGGGTCAAAAACAAAACGGTCACGATCAGCGACGAGGACATTCTCGTCGGAGGGATGAGCGGCGACTTCCGCTGCATCAGCTTTTACGCGGAATGGTCCGTCGAGTGGCTGGAAGGCTGCATGTTCGACACGGACGAGAATTTCCGCGCCGCGTGGCAGTATCCCGGCGGCTCGTTTATCAGCGACGCGGACCGCGAGCTGCTCAAGGACGCGGCGCTGTACTGGAAGAATAAAACGTACAACGCGCTGGCCGAGGGCGTCATGCCCGACGAGGTCTGGGGCCTTGCCGGCAACGGCATCAACGGCATCCCCAAAAAGGGCGGCGGCATCTCGAGCCTGCCGCACGGCCACTTCATCGGCAACTTCGACAAGGCGGTGAACAAGGGCTTCGCCGCCGTCCGGGCGGAGGCGCTCTCGAAGCTTGACGCGATGCGCGGGCGCGTCTTCGGGGACGCGGCGCGCTCCTACGCCTTTTACGAGGGCGTCGTCACCGTCTGCGACGCGGCCATCCTTTTTTCAAGACGCCATGCCGACGCCTGCCGCAAAAAGGCCGAGTCCGCCGGGCCGGAGCGCCGGGCGGAGCTGCTCGAAATGGCCGATTCTCTCGACTGGATCATGGCCAATCCCGCCCGCACGTACTGGGAGGCGCTGCAGGTCATGCTCTTTTACGAGATGCTCCTGTGCGCCGACGCCCAGCAGCACGGCCAGTCCATGGGCCGCGTCGACCAGTACGCCGGCCGGCTGCTTCAAAAACAGCTTGACGAAGGGACGATCACAAAAGAGCGCGCGCAGGAGCTGACGGACGCCTTCATGCTGCGGATGAACGACCTGCTGCGGATGATGCCGTTCATGAACAACGAAATGCTCGCCGGACTCAACCGCGAGGGGCGCTTCCTCGTCGGCTCGCTGTCCAACGCCATCACCACCACGGGCGGCATCGCCATCACGATCGGCGGCGTGGATAAAGACGGAAATGACGCCACGCTCCCGTCCACCTACATGTTCCTCCAGTCGCTCCTGCGGCTGGGTCTGGCCGACCCGACGACGGCGCTGCGCATCCACGGCGGCACGCCCGACGACCTGTGGGAGCTTGCGCTCGAGGCCAGCCGCGTCAACGGCGGCCTGCCGCAGTTCCAGAACGATAATTTGATCATCCCCATGCTGGTTGAGCGCGGCCGCACGCTCGAGCACGCGCGCGACTACGGCATCGTCGGCTGCGCGGAGCCCACCGGCTGCGGCAACGAGTGGCCGTGCTGCGGCGGCAACGGAAACAACAGCGGCTTTTGCAACGAGGGCAACCTGCTCATGGCCATCCACGGGGGCGTGCACCCCGTCACCGGCGCGAAGGGCCTGCCGTGCAAAAAGCTGTACGAGTATGACAGCTTCGAGGAGCTCAAGCGCGAGGTGGAGCGGCAGGGCCGGTATTTTCTCGACTGGCACGTCACCGTCACGAACTTCTGCGAACTTGTCTACGGGGAAAACTTCCCGTCCGTGGCCGCCTCTGCGCTGCTCGACGGCTGCCTTGAAAGCGGGAAGGACGCCACCTGGGGCGGCGCGCTGTACAACCAGTCGGCCTTCTGCGCCATGGGGACCGGCAACATGGCGGACGGCCTCATGGCGATCAAAAAGCTCTGCTTCGACGAGAAGCGCTATACGCTGAAGTATTTTTACGACGCGCTGTGCGCCAACTGGGAGGGCTGCGAGGAGCTTCGCCGGGTCATCAAGACCGAGTGCCCCCATTACGGCAACGACGTCGGCGAGGTCGACGAGCTCGCCGAGTGGAGCCTGCGCTACTACGCCGAATACCTCAATACGCTCAAGTGCCCGCGCGGGCCGTACTGCGGCGGCACCTTCACCGTCACGACCCACGTTTATCAGGGCTTTGCCTTCCCCGCCACGCCCGACGGCCGGTACGCCGGGACGCCGCTGGCCGACGCCATCTCGCCGGTGCAGGGCATGGACTTAAACGGGCCGGTCGCCTACATGAAAAGCGCGTCGAAGCTCCCGCACGATATCCTGTATAACGGCGACCAGCTGAACATCCGCTTCTCCCCCACCGTCACGCAGGGCGACGGGAAGAAGAAGCTCCGCGACCTGATCGAGACGTACTTCGAGCTCGGCGGCATGCAGGTGCAGTTCAACGTCGTGGCCACCGATGTCCTGCGCGCCGCCCAGAAAAGCCCGGAGGAGCATTCGAATCTCATCGTGCGCATCGCGGGGTATTCCGCCTATTTCACGGAGCTGGGCAAGCCGGTGCAGGACGATTTCATCACCCGGACCGAGCAGTCCATGTAAAGAGTGACGCACGGTATAAGCCAAAAGGAATGCTTGACATTCCTATCGGGCACTTGTAGAATTAACCTGTCAAATTGCTGTTTTATGGCAATACGCGCGTCCGGCATATTCCACGCTGTATTAGCAGCATCCGGTACTCATCTTCATAATCAGAAAGGGAGTCATCCAAATGAAGTATCGCATCGAGGGCGACAGCCTTCCGGTCGTCATCTGCCAGCTCGACCCCGGCGAGGCCATGATCAGCGAATCCGGAGGGCGCACATGGGCGCGCGGCAACGTCCTGACCGAAGCCAAGTCGGGCGGCGCGCGCAAGGCGCTGGGCCGCATGTTTTCCGGCGAGAGCCTCTTCATGAGCATCTATACCGCGCAGGGACCCTGTGAAATCGCGTTTGCCTCCTCCTTCCCCGGCCGCATCATCGCGCGCCAGCTTGGCCCCGGCGAGAGCATCATTGCCCAGAAGAGCTCGTTTTTGGCGGCGACGGCCGATGTCGACCTGGCGGTGCACTTCCAGAAAAAGCTCGGCGCGGGCCTTGTCGGCGGCGAGGGCTTCATCATGCAGCGCATCACGGGCCCCGGCCTCGTCTTTCTTGAGCTCGACGGCCACTGCGTCGAATACGACCTGGCGCCGGGCGAGCCCATCGTCTGCGACACCGGCGTGGTTGCCCTGATGGACGCCACCTGCAGCCTGGACATCCAGATGGTCAAGGGCATCAAAAACGTCTTCTTCGGCGGCGAGGGCCTCTTCGACACGATCGTGACCGGGCCAGGCAAGGTCTACCTGCAGACGATGACGCTGCCGCACATCGCGGGCCTGCTCGCTCCCTTCCTGCCCAAGAGCGGCAGCTGAGGCACCTACGCGCTTATCCGACAAATATCAGAGGCCGCCGGTTTCGGCGGCCTCAGCCTGTCGACAAAGCCCAGAGGGCTTTGTCGACAAGAAGCTTGCATGACGGCCGCTCAGCCACAGCCGTCATGAGAAGTGTCATTT
>CAYMLM010000280.1:0-3677 GCA_964391385.1 uncultured Papillibacter sp. | reverse complement strand
CAGGATATGCTTGCCGACGCGGAAAAAAAAGCCCGTCAGATCATCCGGCAGGCCGAAGCCAAGGCGATCGGGATTATCGAGGAAGCGGAGGAAAAAGGGTTCTTAAGCGGCACGCTGAAAGCGGAAAAGGAAATGCAGGCGCATTTCGAGCAGCAGGCCGAAGCCCTGCAGAGCATCATCCTGCAAGCCGGCGAGGCCCGGGAGGGAATGATCGACGAGCTGGAAGACGAGATTATAACGCTGGTTCTCGAGACGGCAAAAAAAGTCATTAATATCGAACTGGAAAAAAACGATAAAGTGTTTGTGGATGTCGTGCAAAATGCGCTCAGCCAGATTAAACGGGAGGGTAAGATCGTCATTCGGGTCGGCCAGGACGATTATGCCCGATTCTTCAGTTCCGGCAGCGCGGAGTTCATTCTGGGCAACGAGCGCATCAAGACAACGGTTCTCGACGAGCCGCTCTTTGAACGGGGCGACTGCGTGATCGAATCCGAGGGCGAGACCGTCAACGCCGGGATCAGCTCGCAGCTGAAGCATATAGAGCTGGCTTTCCGGAACGAAGAGAGTCACATCGCATGAGCGGGCCGGACATCCAGAAATACCGCAGGGTGCTGCGAAGGATCGACCCCCTCGAGTACGGCGGCAGGGTCACAAAAATTGTCGGCCTGACGATCGAGTCCAACGGGCCGACGACAAAAATCGGCGACGTCTGCAAGGTGTATTCCTATAAAGGCAACGCGTGCATCGAGGCGGAGGTCGTGGGTTTCAAGGACCAGCGGGTCCTGCTGATGCCGTTCGGGAAAGTGGAAGGCATCGGACTCGGCAGCCGCGTCATCTCGACCAACAAGCCGTTTCAGGTACCGGTCGGAAACCGGTTTGTCGGCAGGGTGCTCGACGCGCTCGGCAATCCCATGGACGACAAGGGCCCGATCGAACCCGACTGTTACTGCCCGGTTGAAAACGAACCGCCCGCGCCGCTGTCGAGGAGCCGGATCAAGGAGGTCCTGCCGCTCGGCATCAAAGCCATCGACGGGCTTCTGACCGTCGGGCGCGGACAGAGGATGGGCATATTCGCCGGCAGCGGCGTCGGGAAAAGCACGCTTCTCGGCATGATCGCGCGAAACGCCGTGGCCGATGTCAATGTGATCACCCTTGTGGGCGAACGGGGCCGCGAGGTCAAGGATTTCATCGAAAAGGACCTGGGGCCGGAGGGGCTCCGGAAATCCGTGCTCGTCGTCGCGACGTCCGATCAGCCGGCGATGCTGCGCCTCAAATGCGCCATGGTCGGCACCGCAATCGCCGAATATTTCAGGGACCGCGGCCTCAACGTGCTGCTTTTGATGGATTCGCTGACGCGGTTTGCGATGGCGCAGCGCGAAATCGGCATGGCCGTCGGGGAACCGCCGATCTCCAGAGGCTTCCCGCCGTCGGTCTATTCCATACTCCCGAAGCTCCTGGAGCGCACCGGGACGTCCGAGAAGGGATCGATCACAGGCCTTTATACCGTGCTCGTCGAAGGCGACGACATGAACGAGCCCATATCCGATACCGTGCGGGGTATTCTCGACGGTCATATCGTCTTATCCCGGGCGCTTGCCTCCGCCAACCACTACCCCGCGATCGACGTCCTGTCGAGCATCAGCAGGGTCATGCGCGATATCGTTACGCCCGAGCATTACGACCACGCGGGTTTTGTCAAAAACAAGCTTGCCGTCTACCGCGACGCTCAGGACCTGATCAACATCGGCGCATATAAGAAAGGCTCCAATCCCGATATCGACGAGGCGATCGCCCTGAACGGCACAATCGACGGATTTCTTCGCCAGGCCGTGGATGAGGAAGCCGCGTTCGGAGACATCACGCGCAGCCTCGCCCGCATCCGGGGAGCTGAGGCATGAAGAAGTTCACCTTCTCCCTCCAGTCGGTCCTGCGGGTCAAAAACATTTACGAAAAGCAGAAAAAGGCCGAGCTGGCGGAGATCCAGAGCTTTCTGAACAAACTGCTGGCACAGAAAACGGGCCTTGAGAGAAAGCTTGAAAACAGCAGCCTCCAATACGGCGCCGAGATGCGCCAGGGCATGCCGGTGCCACGGATGGCCTGGTACGCAAACTTCGCCGACTTTATACAAGCCCAGATCAAAGCGCTTGAACTCAGTATTCAGGAGGCCGAGGAGAGAAAAGAGGCAAAAAAGGCCGAGCTCGTCGCCGTGGTGAAGGAGATCAGGACGATCGAAAAGCTCCGCGAGGAGCAGTACAGGGCCTATCTGGAAGAGGTTTCGAAGGAAGAGGAAAAAGTACTTGGAGACCTGATATCCTACAACAAAACGATGGAAGCGGCGGGCGGTTAAGCCCGGCCGCGCATTTTGGAGATAGACAATGGCTGACAATCCGTTAAACAGCAGGCAGAAACCGATCGTGCCGAAGCCCGCGGCCGCGGCTCCCAAGGAGAAAAAAAGCAAGAAAAAAGCGGGCGTGGCCATCATTGTTCTGCTGCTTGTCGCGACAATTATCGCCCTCGGCGTCATGGTCGTCACGAAAAACCTGTTCGGCGGCAGGGACATGATCGTAAAATTCCTGATTTCCATGGACCCCGCTTACGAAACCCTGCAGCAAAAGGATGCCGAGCTGATGGCGCTTGAAGCGGCGCTGGCCGCCCGGGAAGAAGACGTGGCCGGCCGGGAAGCCGCCGTCGCACAGGAGCAGGCCGAGCTTGAGGAGCAGGCGGCGGCGCTGCAGCAGCAAGAGGTACTCAGCTCGTTTGAGCTGTATATAGCCGACCTGTCGGAGGAACGGCTTGCCCAGTTCCAGCAGCTCGGAACGATCTATTCCAACATGGAGCCCGAGCAGGCGGCCGAGGCGCTGTCCAAGGTCGAGAGCACAATGGATATGGCCATCGTGATCTACTATATGAAGCCGGACAGCTCGGCGGCTGTTCTAAACAGCCTCTCCCCGCAGCTTGCGGCCCACATCACCGAAAGTCTGCTCAAATGAGCTTACTTTAAATGATCACATGATGAAAGGAGGTGAGACGATGATATCAGCAGCAGCATCATTGAATGATGCCGTTTCTGTCACATCGGACACACACAGCGCAACCACAAGAGACGACGCTTCCGCAGCCGGTTTCAGCGAGATATTTTCCTCTGTTTCAGGGGGGAGTTTTCAAAAACCGCGCACGGAACGCGCCGCAGGCGACGAGACAACACAGACCGGAGACCGGCAAAAGGATACGGAGGAAACTCCCGAAGCCGACGCGGAAAGCATCTGCCGGCTCATGCAGCTCATCGGGCAGTATGCAAATCCGGAGCATCAGGCGCTCGCCGCCACTACGCAGGAAACCATCACTGGCGTTCTCGAGGGTAACGGTGTTTCAGGCGATATGGATATCGCCGGCGATACGATCGCCTCTGCGCTGACCGAGCTCCGGAATTGTTTTTCACAGCTCGGCAGCGGGGAAAAAGAAGCTATCTTGGCACGGATGCCGCAAGCGACAATGTTATTTGAGGAACCAGACAGTGCTGCAACGCCAACGCCTATGGAGGCCGGCAGCATTTCGTGCCCTTTGGAGAATCTCAGTGAACACAGCGGAGCGCCCCTGACGATGCAGGTCCAAACCGGACCGCGGCAGGACGCGGGCGTTCCCGCCGGCCGGACGGCGGAACAGACGGCCGACAGCAA
>CAYMLM010000279.1:0-3702 GCA_964391385.1 uncultured Papillibacter sp. | reverse complement strand
GTGGGTTTGAAAATTTTGTTTCCCGACGTCCATTTGATTTCTAGATAGGATATCCAAAAAATCGCTAATTTTTTAGATAACGGCACATATTAAAAACAGGCAGGCTCAGCCCATATCCGATTATTTTGAGCGCGCAGATATGGAAATACCGAAAGGAGACGCACGATGAGTAAATACACGAAGGAAGACATTATTAAAATGGTCAATGAGGATGACATTAAGTTCATCCGCATGCAGTTTACCGATATATTCGGACAGCTTAAAAATGTTGCAATAACTGCCTCGCAGATCGAAAAAGCGGTCAACAACCAAATAATGATTGACGGGAGCTCCATAGAAGGCTTCGTGCGCATTCAGGAATCCGACCAATGCCTGCATCCAGATCTGGACAGCTTCACGATTCTGCCGTGGCGGTCGCAGTACGGCCGGGTGGCGCGACTGATCTGCGACGTGTATAATCCGGACGGCACCCCTTTCGTCGGAGACCCGCGTTTTGTCCTGAAAAAGGTGCTGAAAAAGGCCGCCGACATGGGATATATGTTTAACGTAGGACCGGAGTGCGAATTCTTTCTCTTCCAGACCAACGAACGGGGCAACCCGATCACGAGGACGGACGACGAGGCCGGGTATTTCGACCTGGGTCCGCTCGACCGCGGCGAAAGCACGCGCCGTGAGATCTGCATGACGCTCGAGGATATGGGCTTTGAGATCGAGGCGTCGCATCACGAGGTCGCGGCCGGACAGCACGAAATCGACTTCAGATATGCCGAGGCGCTCAAAGCGGCCGACAATATCATGACGTTCAAGATGGCCGTCAAGTCTCTCGCGCAGAAAAACGGCCAGCACGCGACCTTTATGCCAAAGCCGATATTCGGCATAAACGGTTCGGGCATGCACACGAACATGTCGCTTTTCAGAGACGGCAAAAATGCCTTTTATGATGAAAGCGGCCCGAAAGGACTTTCAAAGGAAGCGTACGGATTTATTGCCGGACTCCTCAAGCATGTGCGCGGCATGTGCGCGGTGACCAATCCGCTCGTCAACTCCTATAAGCGCCTGGTGCCGGGCTATGAAGCGCCCTGCTATCTGGCGTGGTCGGCGTCAAACAGGAGCGCGCTGATCCGCATCCCCGCGACGCGCGGCCAATCCACGCGCGTGGAACTTCGCAACCCAGACCCGTCCTGCAATCCGTACCTCGCGCTTGCGGTCTGCTTGGCAGCCGGCCTTGACGGTATCGAAAAGGGCCTTACGCCGCCGGCGGAGATCACCGAGAACATCTACAGTATGGACGCCGCCGCGCGCGACAGACACGGCATCGCCAGCCTGCCGGGGTCTCTCGAGGAAGCCATCGAAGAACTGAAAAAAGACGAGCTGATGGGACAGACGCTCGGCGAGCACGTTTTCACGCAGTATATCATCGGAAAAGCAGCCGAGTGGGACGAATACCGCGTACAGGTCAGCAACTGGGAACTTGACAAATATTTTGTGATATATTGAAAAGAGTCTGCCTTACGATACCTGAAAAGGCTTGTCGGAGCGAGGTGAGGCTATGGATAAAATTGTCGTCGCGTTTGAAAATGAAAAGAATCGAAATAGAATCTGCGACATTCTGGAAGCCAGCGGCATACCTGTGAAAGTCAGCTGCAGATCGGGAGCGGAGGCGATCCGGGCCATCCGGAAGATGAGCGGCGGTATTGTCATCAGCGGATTTAAGCTCACGGAAATGACGGCGGCCGATCTGGCATACGACTTAAACGGCATAGCAATGGTATTGGCCATAGCCTCGCCGCAGCTTTTGGAGCAGTGTGTCAGCGACAATCTATTCAAGCTGCCGACGCCTTTTTCAAGGGGCGACCTCGTCTCATCGGTCCGCATGCTTCTGCAGATGCAGGAGAAGCATTACCGGGCCGCGCCGCCGCGGCGGTCGGAAAAGGATACGGCCGACATCAACAAGGCCAAAGAAATCCTCATGAGTAAAAACGGGATGACGGAGGAAGATGCCCACCGCTTCATACAAAGAAGGAGCATGGACACAGGCAGGAAAGCGGCCGAAACGGCCAGGCTGATCATCGGAATATACACATAAAACGGCAGACGAGGCGGGAAAGGTGCCCGCGCGGTTAACTCGGGCGACTTTGGAAGGCATCAAAGCCAAGTTGACTTCACCCGTGTATTCATGTACAATCTGGTTTGTCAAAAATGAAACGCTTGAATCGCCGTGCGAAAGGGGAGCGCAAAATGTCCAATTGTGCTGTTGTCGGAGTCAACTGGGGAGACGAGGGCAAAGGACGTATGATCGACCTTCTGGCGGAGGAATACGACATCGTCATAAGGTATCAGGGAGGCAGCAACGCCGGCCACACAGTTGTCAATAAATTCGGGAAATTCGCGCTCAACCTGATTCCGTCCGGGATCTTTCACGAGCGTATCGTCAATATCCTTGGAAACGGCACCGTTATCGACCTTGAGCATCTGTGCCAGGAAATGCAAACGCTCCGGGCCAAGGGGATCGCGATCACGCCCGAGAATTTCAGAATCAGCAACCGGGCAATTATTGTTTTTCCGTTTCACAAGGAACAGGACGCCCTGGAGGAAGGGCGGCTGCAGGATGCCAAATACGGGTCGACCAAAAGGGGCATCGCGCCCGTTTACGGCGACAAATATCTGAAAAAAGGCATTCAGATGGGAGACTTGCTTCTGCCGGACGTAATGAAGAAACACCTTGAGTCCGTTATGGAATGGAAGAACCTCTATATTAAGAACGTATATAAAGCGGAAACACATACGGTAGACGAGATGCTTAAATGGGCCGACGAATTCGGTGCGCCGCTCAAACCGCACATTTGCGATATATCCCAATACCTGTACGGCGCGTCAAAAGAGGGCAAGAGCATAATGTTTGAAGCGCAGCTCGGCGCGCTGCGCGATATTGATTTTGGAATCTATCCGTACACCTCGTCGTCCTCGCCGATGGCGGCGTACGCGCCGATCGGCTCAGGGGCGCCGTTTATTAAGCTTGACGAGGTGCTTGGCATTGTCAAAGCGTTTTCAACCTGCGTCGGCGAAGGGCCGTTTGTCGCCGAGTGGTTCGGCGAGCAGGCGGAGGAGCTGAGGAAGATCGCCGGAGAATACGGCGCGGCGACCGGCAGGCCCAGACGGGTCGGCCCGATCGATATACCGGCCACGCGCTACGGCGTACGGATGCAGGGCGCCACGTCCGTGGCACTGACGAAGCTCGATTGCCTTTCCTATTTAAAGGATATCCCGATCTGCGAGGCTTACAGCATAAACGGCGAGACCACGGACCAATTCCCCTACACGCCGCTGATGGACAACGCCCAGCCCGTCCTGACGTCCATGCCCGGCTGGGGTACAGATATCACCGGGGTCCGCGCCTACAGCGACCTGCCGAAGCAGGCAAGGGACTATGTTGAGTATATTGAGAATCAGATCGACTGCCCGATTCGGTATGTGTCGGTCGGCCCGGAAAGAGACGATATTATTATAAGGTAATCGTCTTTAAAATAAGAAAAAGCCATCGTCAACGACCGGCTTTACAGGCGCGTGCCCGAGGAGTCTTCCAGGGGGCGCGCGTTCTCTATTTCCGGGGCTCGGGGCGGCACATCCGGCGCCATGTGGCTTTCCCGAAAAAGGATCAAAAAAGGTAGCAAAAAGGGGTTGACAGGGGAAAGTGGAGGTGGT
>CAYMLM010000278.1:0-3711 GCA_964391385.1 uncultured Papillibacter sp. | reverse complement strand
GGACGATCACTATAACCAGCACGGGGAAAAGGTGGCCGTCTATAACCATGTGCGCCACAAGATTTACGCCGAGCCCGGCACAAGGGACGACGGCCTGATGCACGCCGGCTTCGGTATGGACCACGGCGGGCGAAACGAGCAGTTCATCAACAAGACCCGCTGGACAAAGCCCTATGTCTATACGCGCGAGCAGATCGCGTACATCGACAGGTTTTACGCCGACGAACCCCGGCGAGGCGCGCTGACCCGCTGGTGGGAGGACGTCGAGGGCGGCCGGACGCTGCCGGAGATCATCTGGGGGCCGATAACCGCGTGGGATTGCATGGGCGCGCTGGCCACGCACAACGAAACGACGCTGAACATGATGGAGGTCCGCGCCCGGATGCCGTGGGTGTGTCCGTTCGTCGACCCCGTCACCAACGTGTCCCACCGGGGCGTTGAGATCCATATCTCGCCCGAGGTGTGCAGGCTGATCGGCTGGTACTCCCACTCGATCGTGGACACCATGATCAATCCCTTTCTCTGCCGGATCAACTGCAACTGGATGGGCGACGACGGCATGCTCCGCGAGCTGCGCTGGCGAAAATTCGCGAACACCTGCATGGGCGATACGGTCATTGGCCGTGCGCGCGTCCTGAGAAAATATATCGACGGGGACGGCAGGTGCCTTGCGGAGATCGATACCACGATGGAGGACATACGCGGCTTTGTCACAAATACAGGCCGTGCTTTTGTGGAACTGCCGTCGAAAGCCAGGGAAATCCACGGTCAGGCGCCGAGGGACGACGGACAAAGGCCGCTCGTCATCGATACGGGGATTCGCGTCGGCGACCGCATCCGCGTCAAGCCCCGCGGCGACGCGTGGAAATTTCCCTGTCCGTTTCCGCTGGAGGGCCTGACGGGCGTTGTCAACGAGCTGCCCGTGGACGTGGACGGCTACGTTTACGTCGTGGCCGACGACCCCGGCATTTCGACGATCGATCCGGCGGCCCAGCTCGGCTTCCGCATGGATGAGGTTGAAAAGATATAGCCGCAGGAAAAGGAAGAGGCCGCCGCGTTCAACGGCGATCCCGACGTGCTCAGCCGGCGCCGGACAGGGAAGCCCTCGTCATTCGCGGGCACGGGAATGGGCTTCACATTCTGTCCGGGCATACAGCGGGCAGACTTGTGTCCGACTGTATCAAAACCGTTTGAAGCGGGCAATATCCCCGGCTGCCTGAAAGCAGCCGAGGGTTTTTAAAGGCGCGCCGCATGTGAGCGCGCGCGGATCTGACGCGGCGGCGGGGCGGGTTCAGCTCCCCGTTTATCCACACAGCGCCTTTCTGCTCGCCGCATAAAGATACTCTCTGACGTATGCCGGCCCCTGATACATGCCGACGTAGACGTTTCCGGCGGGGAACGACGCCAGCAGCGCGTCCACCGCCGCGCGGACGTCCTCGTCCGTGGAGTCGGGGGTCACATTCAGGTCCACGCCCAAAACAAGCTTGTCGCCGTATTGCCGGTAAAGTTTCTGCTTATCGTTCATCGGCTGGCCCCACCAGGTGTCAACGCCCGCCTCGATCATTGCGGGCACAAGCAGCTCGTTCTGACCGCAGCTGTGGAAGTCGAAAACAATCCCATGCCTGTGCGCTGAATCGACGATCCGCTTTAAGTAGGGGACGAGCATCTGCATGCAGGTGTCCAGAGAGAAGAAGGGAGCGCGCTGGGAACCCCAGTCGTCGTGGAAGTTGACGATGTCGACGTGAAAGTACTTCCGGTGACAGGAGAACAGTTCGTCATACAGCCCGCAAAGGGCATCGAACAAGCGGTGCACACCCTCGTGCTGGTCGGCGTCAACCAGCGCGTAAAACGCGTTTTCCATATCGAGAAAAGAGATCAGCCGCTCGAACAGCCCGGTCATGCAGCTGGTGATGAGCGGAATGCCGTCGCGGTGAAAGCCCTTGTTGCGCTCTGCGCTGGCGGCCCACTCCCATTTGCCGATATCCGGAATTGAGACATACCGCTCCCATTCGTTGATGTCGGGCACCTTCGGTTTGCCGGGGCGCACCATGGAGCCCATGACCTGCGGGACGTATTCCCATTCCACGCCGAACATATCGGGTCCGCCGGCCCGGCTTATGTCAAACGGCTCGCTCTCAAGCACCATGCCGCGGGCCGCGTTGTCGGGGACCACGGCGGGGGATATCAGCATGCAGTCTGCCATGGAATGCATCCAAACCGGTTTTTCTCCGGACAACAGCAGGCGCAGGTTTTCCAGCGGCGTTACGGGAGCGCCGTAAACCGGGGCGTCGGGCTGGCCCGGGAAAGCGGAGGGGATGCTGCCCACGGGAATCAGTTCTTCCGGGTTGAATTTGTTGTCTGCCATAATAACCTCCTAAGCGAATTTCCGGGTGAAGGCCGAGACGGATTGGCCGCAGCGGCCTTTTGACGCCCTCGGCGTTTTTTGACAATAAGTCAGATCCTTCATTGATTTTAAAAACATATCGCAATATAATTGCTTGTGACGCACGACTAAGTTAATCATGTAAAGAATGAAATTGGAAATCGTGTTTATGAATAATCGGGGGTCTTCGATATTCATTAAAGCCGCTGTGCCGGCGGCTTACAGGCAGCGCTGAAAGCGGAAAGCGAGGTGGCGGCCTTGGAATTGCGCCAGATCAAAGCGTTTGTCACATTGGCGGACACGCTCAACTTTACAAGGGCGTCCGAAATACTGTTCATCAGCCAGTCCACGCTGAGCAAACAGATTCTTTCCCTCGAGGAGGACCTGAACGTCAGGCTTTTTGCCAGAGACACCCATTCGGTCCTGCTGACCGACAACCGACTGGCATTTCTCGCGGAGGCCAGACGCGTCCTGTCGCAGGTGGAAAAAGCCGTTAAAGCGGCGCATCGGGGCAACGAAAGGCAGAGTAACGCAAGCCTTATCATCGGTTACGACAAACGGCTGGACGCGACATCCAGCCTCACCGGCGCATATATGAGGCTGTACGCGCTTTTCCACGCGGAGCATCCGCAGGTGGATGTCCAGATCCGCAATCTTGAATACGCCGACCTGGTCAGAGCGCTTCAGGACAGGTCGATCGATCTGGCGCTCCTGCTTCACGAGGGCAGGACCGTGCAGGCATTCCTGGATGTTATGATCAACAGCCTGCCCCTCACCAACGACGAATTCGTTTTCCTGCTCCCGCGGGAGGAGGGCGCGGATTATTCCGCCGGAAACCTGCGCAACCTTCTGAATGTTTACAAAAACGCGTATATTGCCCGCCATCACGCCGTTTTTTCAACGGCGGGCGAGATTTTCCGCTCGATTGACATCTATCCCTACGTTCAGTTTTGCGACAGCTGGGCTGAGATACTGATGAAGGTCTCAAGGGGCGACGGGTTCACCTTCTGCCCGCGCCAGCAATATCGCGAGCTCGACCTTTCGAATGTGGTCGTTATACCGTACTCCGGCGGCAACCTGTTTGCTTCGGTTATGATCCATTGGGGAAAAAACGTTACGAACCCGTATGTTCAGGAGTTCTTAAAGAACGTTCACGGAATGGCGAATGACGCGAAATTCCAGTTTTAACGGACCCGGCCTGCCGGCAGGTCTCAGCAAAAAGCCAAAGCGGCCCGCGGGGCCCGCGCGCTTTTATGACGATACGCCACATCTGAAAACCGCATACATAAGTTAAGTTTGTAGTGTTATTTTTTCGGCTGCTTTTGAAT
>CAYMLM010000277.1:0-3746 GCA_964391385.1 uncultured Papillibacter sp. | reverse complement strand
ACCCTATCCTACACTCTTTCCCTACACGACGCTCTTCCGATCTCCAGGGTGAAATTCCCTGGGATTTTTTTGCCCTTTTGCAGACGAGACCATAAGTGGTCCCGCTGTTTTCATACTGTGCGCTTCAGGCGCAGCCGGCAGCGCGGAATCAGCCTGCGTGTCCGCCGTCCGGCATCCTCTCCCGCAGCCACTGAAGAATGTCTTGATACACCTCCCGGCGGTTTAACTCGTTGAGCACCTCGTGGCGCGCGCTTTTATACAGCTTCAGCGTCACGTCCCGAAGGCCCGCGGCGGCAAAGAGGTCATAGACCTTTCTCGGGCCTTTACCGTAGTCCCCGACGGGGTCCTCCTCTCCCGATATGAGCAGGATGGGCAGCGATTTGCGCATCGCGGCGATATTTCTCTTTTTGCCGATGAACCGGATGCCGGCGAGCATGTCGGAGAACATGCCGGCGCCCGGCACGAAGCCGCAGGCGTCGTCCGCCTCGTAGAGGTCGACAATTTCCGCGTCGCGGGACAGCCAGTCGTGCGGGGTGCGATGGTGCGGTATGCGTCTGTTGTACGCGCCAAAGGAGAGCCTGTTGAGCCTGGCGCTCGGCTTGCCGGCGCCGAAGAGCGCTTTCTCGATCCCGGCGGCCGCCAGCCCGATGCGGATGAGCGGCGCCGGCTGCTGTCCCGTGCCGCTGAGAACGCAGCCCGTGAGAAGCTCGGGGAACCGGATGACGAAGGTGCGGGCCAGGAAGCTCCCCATGGAATGTCCAAGCAAGAAGTACGTAAGCCCGGGGTATTCTGCGCTTACCTTCCCGTATAGCGCCCGCAGATCGTCAACGGCGATGCCCCAGCCGTCTTTCTCGGCGAAGATGCGCCGGCATGACTCGCCGGATGCCGACAGCCCGTGACCCTGAAGGCTGTTGCCGACAACCATAACACCGTTGTCGGCCATAAATCGGGCGAACGCGTCATACCGGGCGATGTGCTCGGCAATACCGTGGGCAAGCTGCACAACCGCCCGGACGTTTCCGTCGTCCGGCAGCCACCGCATGACATGCAGGCGGCTTTTTCCGTCTGTCGACGCCATATAAAACTCGTTCAGGCTGGACATGGCAGACCGCCTCCTTCTGTGGTATAATTCGGGTGTCGGACAGGGTGAGCGCTCATACAAAGGAGATGCTGAGATGACCGTAAATTTTCAGCGCGAAATGGATAAAATGCTTGCAGAGCTTGAGCGCAGCGGCGTTACGCCGCGTCTTTTGCTGCACAGCTGCTGCGCTCCTTGCAGCGCTTATGTGATCGAGTATCTTTCAGGATTTTTTGAGATCACGATTTTGTATTATAACCCGAATATATATCCGGAAAGCGAATTTGAAAAGCGCGCGGCCGAACAGCGGGACTTTCTCAATGCCATGGAGACGAAGCATCCGGTTTCGATTATCGTCGAGGAACACAGACCGTCGGAGTTTCTTGATATTGTCAGGGGACTTGAGAATCTGCCGGAGGGCGGCGAGCGGTGCCTGAGGTGTTACAGGCTGCGTTTGGAGGAGACGGCCCGTCGCGCGCTTGAGCTCGGTTTCGATTATTTTACGACGACGCTCTCAATAAGCCCGCATAAGGACGCCCGTGCGCTGGGGCGGATCGGCGAGGAGCTGGCGGGACAATACGGCGTCAGACATCTGTGCGCAGACTTTAAAAAGAAAAACGGCTTTAAACGTTCGGCCGAGCTGTCAAAGCAGTACGGCCTGTACAGGCAGGATTACTGCGGCTGCGTCTATTCGATGATGGAAAGGCGCGGCTCTCAGCCGCAATGATCGCGATCTCCATCTTGTATTTTAATATGAGTTGCTATAACATGTAAACGATTTTTAATGCAGGAGTCCGTAATGATTTCGAAAAGACTGACACTGAGGAAAATAGCTTTTGCCGCCGTTGTCGCGGCCACGTACGCCACCCTTACGATGATCAATCCGATCGCCTATGGGCCCGTCCAGTGCCGGGTCTCCGAAGTCCTGTGCATTCTGCCGTTTTTCTTCCCGTTTTCCGTTTGGGGCCTCTTTGTCGGCTGTATCGTTGCCAATCTGGTCAGCGCGTACGGCGTGATAGACATCGTCTTCGGCTCTCTGGCGACCTTGCTGGCTGCGCTGTGCACGATGTTTATCGGGAAAAAAAGCAGCGGGAGCCTTCCGTCAAAGGTCCTGGCCTGCCTGCCGCCGGTCCTTTTCAACGCGGTTATCGTGGGAGCCCTGATCGCCTTTTTCTCGACCGGCCTTGCGCCCGCGTTCTGGCCCTTGTTTTTTATCAACACGCTTTGGGTGGGGCTCGGCGAGCTCCTGTCGCTTTACGCGCTCGGATTGCCGGCGCTGATTCTCCTGCCCAAAACGCAGTTTTTTAAAAGTCTCAGCCGCATTTATGCGCCTTAACAGTTCAATCAGTCAGGAGGACAATTCATGAAGGTCACGAAAGCCGTCATACCGGCGGCCGGACTCGGTACGCGTATGCTCCCCGCCACAAAGACGATACCGAAGGAAATGCTGCCGTTGGTGGACAAGCCCGTCATCCAGTATATCATCGAGGAGGCGGTGGCCTCAGGCATTGAGGACATCCTCGTCGTGACAAACCGGGCCAAGTCCGCCATGGACGACTATTTCGACTACCATCCGGAGCTCGAGGAACGGCTCGTCCGCAATTCAAAGTTCAAGGAGGCGGAGGCCGTCCGGCGCACCGCCGACCTCGCGAACATTTTTTATGTGCGTCAGAAGGAGACAAAGGGTCTTGGACACGCCATCTGGCGCGCCAAGCGCTTTGTCGGCGGCGAGCCGTTCGCCGTCCTTTTGGGCGACGACATCATGATGGCCAAGACGCCCGTCACGAAGCAGCTGATCGACGCGGCCGAAAAGTACGGCGCGAGCGCCGTGGGCACGCAGGCAGTCGCGGACGAGGCGATCTCGAAATACTCGTCTCTCGAGGTGTCGCCGCTGGAACAGCGAATTTTCCGCGTGACCGACATGAACGAAAAGCCGACGCTGGCCGAGAAGTTCTCAAACTACGCGATATTGGGACGCTACGTCCTCACAAGCGAAATATTCGATATTCTGGAGAGCACGCCGCCCGGCTACGGAGGAGAGATCCAGCTGACCGACGGCCTGAAAACGCTCTGTAAAAAAGCGCCCATGGTCGCCGTCGACTTTGAGGGCCGCCGCTACGACACCGGCAACCTGCAGGGTTTTTTGGAGGCCACGATCGATTTCGCGCTGGCCAGCGACGAGATCGGCGGGTGGCTCAGGGAATTTATAGTAAATAAAGCAGAGAAGCTTTGACCATCCCCTGAAGCCGCCTCAATAAAAGAGGCGGTTTCAAACTGTCGACAAAGCCCAGAGGGCCTTGTCGACAAGAGCTTGCATGACGGCTGCTCAGCCTCAGCCGTCATGAGAAGTGTCATTTCCGCAGCGCTGTTCTCCGGAAATGACGGATTTAGTTTTATTACCGTCGTGCGCGACGGAAGCTCTGCGAGGCTTTGAACCGAATGAGCAATTTGTCTACACTTTGATACCGCCTCAATAAAGGAGGCGGTTTCGTTGCTTGAGGCCTTTGTAAGCGACAGCTGAAACGCGGCAGTTGTGCAATTTGGTGAAACTGCCGCGGAAGTCTTGTACGAATACGTCAGCGCTCAGTGCTTTGAAATCAGTTGATTTGAACTGCGATAAGGGAGATCGGAAGAGCACACGTCTGAACTCCAGTCACCGCTCATTATC
>CAYMLM010000276.1:0-3748 GCA_964391385.1 uncultured Papillibacter sp. | reverse complement strand
GATACGACACGGGGAGGTAGATATTATGGAACGCACCGCCGGTCAGACCAGGATCACATTGGCGATTGTCATGATCGCCTCGTTTATTACGCCGTTTATGAGCAACGCCATCAACATTGCCATACCGTCCATCGGCATGGAGTTCGGCGGCAACCAGAGCCAGCTCAACTGGGTGGTCGCCGGTTATCTGCTTTCATCGGCCGCTTTCCTGCTGCCGTTCGGCCGCCTGGCCGATCAGATCGGCAGAAAGAAAATATTCCTGAGCGGCATGATTTTCCTCGCGGCCGCGTCGCTCGCCTGCGCCCTCGCGGCAACGCTGATCGCATTGATCGTTTTCAGAGTCCTGCAGGGGATTGCCAGTGCCATGATCTTCAGCACGTCGATGGCTATTCTGACATCCGTTGTGCCGCCCGAATCCAGGGGCAAGGCCCTGGGTCTGAATTCAGCGGCCACCTATATCGGTCTGTCGACCGGCCCCGTATTGGGCGGTCTTATCTGCAGCGTATTCTCCTGGCGCGTCGTATTCTATTTCAATCTGGCGCTGGCGCTGCTGATCATCATCTTGACCTTGTGGAAATTGAAGGGCGAATGGACGGGAGCGGCTGGCCGATTCGACGGCGCGGGCATTTTCCTTTGCATAGCGGCTCAGGCGCTGTTATTGTTCGGCCTGACCAATCTGACGGCGGGCTTCCTCTACCAGGCCAGCTTCGGCGTCGGAGTCCTGCTGCTGGTCATATTTTTCCTGTATGAGAAGAACCGTTCAAATCCGCTCCTCCCCATTGGCAGCATCGTCAAAAACAGGACGTTTGCGTTCTCCAATCTGGCGGCGCTGATCAACTACAGCGCGACGTTCGCCCTGAGCTACGTCCTGTCGCTCTATCTGCAGAAGGCGCGCCTGATCGACACGGCAATGTCGGGACTCATCCTTCTGGTCCAGCCGATACTTATGGCGGCGCTTTCGCCTGTGACGGGCATGCTGTCCGACAGAATCAGGCCCGCGCTCCTTGCTTCCATCGGGATGGGTATTTCGGCGGCGGGGCTTCTCTTCTTCATTTTTCTCACCGTTGAGACCCCGATTGTATGGATCGTCCTCAACCTGGCTTTTATCGGCGTTGGGTATGCCCTGTTCGCCTCGCCCAATACGAACGCCGTCATGGGCTCGATCGACCGGTCGCTCTACGGCGTCGGCTCCTCGACCCTGGGCAATATGCGCCTGCTCGGGCAGTCGATCAGCATGGCGATCATGTCGCTCATCATGTCCGTCGTGATGCCCGGCCTGACGATCGTTTCGCCGGGATATGTCGGCCGGCTGATGATCAGCCTGAGAGCGGGCTTCATCATCTTCACCATACTTTGCGTCCTGGGCGTTTTCGCCTCGCTGGCAAGGGGCAAGGTTAAACGTAACTGAGCTGCACGCCGTCAATACCGGAAGCATGATTTCGCCGCCGGCGGGTTACACTGAGATTAAAACAAACGCCCAGCGGAGGACTCCATGGACTTTTCCGAACTATACTCAGAGATACTGCAAGCGGCCGCCGGCAACAGGCGGGACGACGCCGTCAAAGCGCTCCGAAACCGATATGGGGGGAACGGCATTGAATGCCTGCTCCACCCGGAGCGCTTTGCCCCCGTCTGGATCACCGGACCGTGCGACTGCCCGGACGGCGACGCCGGCTGCATCAAACGCTGTATCTTCAACGCCATCCGCCGCGGCGAAGACGGCCGCCTCACGATCGACAAGGACCG
The DNA here is from genome assembly GCA_964391385.1 of uncultured Papillibacter sp. Taxonomy (GTDB): domain Bacteria; phylum Bacillota; class Clostridia; order Oscillospirales; family Oscillospiraceae; genus Sporobacter. Next base: position 2,002 of record CAYMLM010000276.1, on the reverse strand, counting down.
TTGCGTCGGCTGCGCCGAATGCATCGAGGCCTGCAGCTCGGGAAAGCTCACCGAAAGCCGTGACATCCTGCCGGTGCTCGAGGCCTTGAAAAATGCCCGGACGCCCGTGTACGCGCTCGTCGCGCCGGCCTTTATCGGTCAGTTTGGGGAAACCTCGCCGGGCCGGCTTCGCAGCGCCTTCAAGGCCATCGGATTTGCCGGCATGGTCGAGGTCGCGCTGTTTGCCGACATCCTGACGCTGAAGGAGGCGCTCGTCTTTGATCGGAAAATCAAGAGCCGGGAGGATTTCATGCTCACAAGCTGCTGCTGTCCGATCTGGATCGCCATGGTGCGCCGAAGCTACCGCCAGTATCTGAGAAAGGTCCCCGATTCGGTTTCTCCGATGATCGCGAGCGGACGGGCCGTTAAAAAGATGACGCCCTCGGCAATCACGGTCTTCATCGGGCCTTGCATCGCCAAAAAGGCCGAGGCGCGCGAGGCGGATATCGCAGACGCCGTCGACTTCGTCCTGACATTTGAGGAAATCCGGGATATTTTCGACGCGTTTCACATCGACCCGGCCGGTCTGCCCGAGGACGGCAAGGAGCACTCGTCGAGAGGAGGGCGGATCTACGGGCATACGGGCGGCGTCAGCGAGGCCGTCGACCACACCGTCCGCCGCCTGAATCCGAAAAGGCCCATGTACGTTTCGGCTGAGCAGGCCGACGGGACGAAAGACTGCCGCGCGCTTTTGGAGCGCCTGCGGGACCATGACGTGACGGCCAACTATCTTGAGGGCATGGGCTGCGAGGGCGGCTGCGTCGGTGGGCCGAAGGTGCTCATCGATCCCGAAGCGGGTCGGGAAAACCTGGAGGCCTACGGGAACACGGCCGCTTTCGACACACCGCTGGACAATCCGTACGTTCTGGAAATACTCAAAACGCTCGGCTTTGACACGATCGAGAGCCTCCTCGGAGAAACGCTGTTCACGCGGCATTTTGAAGATGCGGAGGCCGCATTGACGGGCAGATGAGCCCGGTAAAAAAGCTGTCCCGGCTATGGCCGCCGGGTCCGTTCCGGACGGCGGGATCGTCACGGCCGCATTTGGCTGCGGACGCTCTGCGGGGCCGTCGGTGACGAAATCACCGTACGTAAAGACGGCCCTCCGAGTAGTATGGAGTACGCAGACCCAATACATAACCGGAGGTAAACAAGATGTTTTTCGAGAAAAACAGCACATGGATCATTATAGCGGTCGTCGTTTTCATACTTATTTTTTTAAATAACAAGAAAGAAGAGCCCGGCTGCTGCAGATAGGTTTTCTGACATCTTTACAGCTCTTGCCGCTGTGACAAATAAACCCTGTAACCGCGTTTCTGGTTACAGGGTTCGTTTTACTTTGAGCCGGAAACCGCCTATGACAGCAGCACCGTGTCCGTTTCCTCCTGCACGCCGGCAAGCGCCGCGAACTTCTGCAGCAGGTCGGCCTTTTTCAGGTTCTTCTTTTCCTCTCCGGAAATATCCAGAATGATCCTCCCCGCGTGCATCATCAGCAGCCTGTTCCCGTGGCGGATGGCGTCCGACATGTTGTGGGTGATCATCATGGTCGTGAGCTTGTGTTCCGTGACGATCTTTTCGGTGAGCTCCAGGACCTTCGCGGCCGTCGCCGGGTCGAGCGCAGCCGTGTGCTCGTCGAGAAGCAGGAGCCTCGGCCGCTGGAGCGTTGCCATCAGCAGCGTCAGGGCCTGGCGCTGTCCGCCGGACAGCAGACCCACCTTGACGGACATGCGGTCCTCCAGTCCGAGGCCGAGTATTTTCAGCTCCTCGTGATACCGCTCGCGTTCCGGCCTTGTGACACCCCAGCGCAGGGTTCGCTTGCTGCCGCGGCGAAGGGCCAGCGCCAGATTCTCGTCGATGCACATATTGGCGGCGGTGCCCATCATCGGGTCCTGAAAAACGCGGCCGATGTATTTCGCGCGCCTGTATTCGGGCATCGAGATCGGAAGAGCGTCGTGTAGGGAAA
>CAYMLM010000275.1:0-3804 GCA_964391385.1 uncultured Papillibacter sp. | reverse complement strand
GCGTCCGCCAGCGGGACGCCGGCGAGGCCCAGAGCGAATGCGGCTGCCAGTACGCAGGCCGCTATGATATTATACCGCTTCATCGTCGTCCTCCAGGTTTCCGTCGAATTTCAGGATGTCTCCAACGTCGCACTCAAGAAAGTAACAGATCCGGTTGACCGTCGCGAATCGGACGCCCTTGGCCTTGCCGCTGCGCAGGATGGACAGGTTGGCCTCCGTGATCCCCACCCGCGCGCAAAGCTCCTTGGACGTCATGCCCCGCGCCTTTAAACAGGTCGTTGTCGCCTTTCAGCCGCCGGTTCTCCGCGACGACGCGCGCGAACAGCAGGACCGCGAGCACAAACGCCACGGAAATGACGGGGATCGAAAGGCTGCTTTCGATCGTGCGCAGCGCGCCGGCGAAAACAAGCTGCAGGACGTTGAAGCCGATGTTCGACAGCAGGACGGCGGCCAGCGCCGCGGCGCACCAGCGGGACAGCCTCTCCGCCGCGAGCACCGTTTCCTCCGAGTAGCGGTCCGTTCCCATCGCCGACAGCAGTGCCATCGCAGCAAAGGCCGCGACCGTGTCGAGCGCCCAGGGCAGCGCTTCCACGAGAAACTTCAGTCCCAGGAACACATAGCTCGCCCCGAGCGCGTCCTCGTTTCCCACGTTCCCGGACCGCAGCGCCGCATAGGCGTCCAGCATCCGGCCCAGCGCGCCGCCGAATATCGCCCACACGAACAGGACGCTCAGCAGCCCGAGCAGAACGCTCATATAATTTTGCAGCCTCTCCATGCCGCTTTCGGAAAACAGACGGAGCGCGCGCAGGATGAGATAACCGGCCAGGGCCGAGTAGACCGTACCGCCCAACACGGCTTTGCCGACGGCGAGCCCCGCGTCGCCGCCGCCGCCGAACAAACCGCCCAGCCTGCCCGGGTTGGCCGTCAGGTACAGCGCGGCAAACAGCAGCGCGGAGAGGACGCCAAGCAGCGCGTCCTCCGGCCTCAGCTTCCGCCTGCCCGCCGCGCGGAGCAAAAACCACGCCGGCAGCAGGCTCAGGGCGGCGTACAGCGCCAGTGCGGCGGCGGCGCCGAGCCTCCCGGTCAGGGACAGGGCGCGCAGGCCCATCCCGAGCTGTTCGAACGGGAACGCCATAGCCGCCGTAAAAGCGCCGGAAAGCGAGGCCCTCGCCGCGCAGAACGCGATGCAGGCGGCCGCCTCCAGGACAAGCAGCGCAATTAAAAGCTTACGTTTCATAGCAACACCTATTATTGTTTTACGATAATTATGCAGTTACTATACCAGAATAATTATCGTTTGTCAATAATTATTACCACACTATACATAATAGGAGCCCGGGCAGCGGCAACGCTTCCCGGGCTCCGTCGACATAATAGTTGCTTACAAATTGGTTTACGGCCGTCAGGCGCCGTATAGGATATTCGGCAGCCAGGTGGCCATCCCCGGGATGATCATGATGACGATCATCGTGATGACGATGGCTATGACGAAGGGCCAGACGCCGGAGAAGATCGTGGACAGCGGCACGTGTTTGGCAAAGCCCTTCATATAGAAACAGTTGAGGCCCACGGGCGGCGTCAGGCCGCCGAGGCAGAGGACCAGCACCATCAGCACGCCGTACCATACGCCGTCGTAGCCGAGGCCTGAGAGGATGGGCGTAAAGATGGGCACCGTGATCAGTATGATGGCCATGCCGTCCATGAACATGCCCATGATGAAATAGAGCACCAGGATGGCGCCCATGAGCACCCACGGGGCCACGTTGAGCGTAATAACGAAATTGGCCAGGGCCGTCGGGATCGTGGACAGGGTGAACATGCGGCCGAAGAGCGTGCCGCAGGTGATGATGAAAAAGACCATCGCGGCCAGCTTCGCGGAGGCGACGAGACACGTCATGAGCTTCTTCCAGTTGATCTTTCTTTCGACGAGGCCGATGATCAGCATGCCTATCGCGCCGACGGAAGCGGCCTCAGTCGGCGTGAACCAGCCGACAAACATACCGCCGATCGACAGCAGGAAGATGAGGATGACCTCTATCAGCCCGCCCCGGCGGACAGCCGCCCAGCGCTCTGACCAGGTGGCTTTTTCAGACATGGGCGCGTAGGCGGGATGCCGTTTGACGACGAACCAGATGGCGATGACCTGAAGGACCATAAGTAAAAGCCCCGGAAAAACGCCTGCCATGAAAAGGCGTCCGATGGATTCTTCCGCCGTGACGCCGTAAATGATCATCGTCGCGCTCGGCGGGATCAAAACGGCCAGCGAGGAGCCCGCCGCGATGGCCGCGGTGGACAGGCTGTCCTTATACTTGCGCTTTTCCATTTCCGGAAGGGCGACGGTAACCATCGTGCCCATCGTGGCGGGGATGGAGCCGCAGATCGCGCCGAACAGCGCGCTGGCAACCTGGACGGAGGACGCGATGCCGCCGCGCTTGTGGCCGATGAATTTGTCCGCGGCGTTAAACAGGCTCTCTCCTATCCCTGAGTAACTGGCCAGAAAACCCATCAGGCCGAAGACCGGCGCGACCGTCAGGGTATAGGAAGCGAAGTTTGTGAAGATATCCGACGCCACCGCCTGAAACGCGGCGGCCGGCGATTTCATGACCAGCATGCCCACAACGGAAAACAGCAGCATGGAGATCGGCACCGGGAGGCCAAGGAACATGAAGACGATAAATCCGATCAGCGCGAGGATGCCGATTGTAACAGGGTCCATATCATAAACCTCCCTCTTTTAAAATTCCGACTTGATCTCGGTGCTTGCCGCAATCTCGTCGAGCGTGCGTTTTTTGTTTTCGATGCTTTTATGACTGACGATCATATTGTAGACTCTGATGATGAAGGCGATGATGAAGAAGAAAAGCCCGATGCAGATCATGAGGACAATGATCCAGTGGGGTATGCCCAGCGTACCCGTGACGGACCCGTCCGCCAGCTTTCTTCCGATCATGCCGAACTGATTGTACAAAACGTACGACATAAAAAGTATCGTGATGAAGTACATCACAATGCTTAAGATACTGGCCACGCGCGGCTTCATTTTATCAAGCAGAAAATTAACGATGATATTGCCGCCCGTCAGCTCGTTTTCCGCGAGCGTCAGCGAGACGATGACAAGCATACCGTACTGCACGAGCTCGTAGGTTCCGAGTATACCCGCGTTGAAAAACCCGCGCAGTATGACATGGGCGCATACGAGAATGCTCAACAGCAGCAGCAGGATTCCCGCGAATTTCGCAAGCCACGATGTCATCGCAGAAAATATGGAGACGAATTTTTTCATTTTTGCCGCAACCTCTCTCGCCTCAAATATGAGACGTGACTTACAACACTGTTTGTCGTGCCGGTTTCGTATTATAGCCTCAAAGCACCTGATTTCTGATGTTCAAACGCTCACCGGAACGCCGCGACGTCCCGGTGAGCTGTCTGAGTGACGCCTTTATCTAGGATTGCCTGAAATCAGTCGGCATATTGCGCGTTGTATTTTTCGGCAAGCTCTTTGAAGAGCGCCAGGTTGCCGGTGCCGTCGTAGCCCTGCTCATCGAGGCTCGCGGCGTAGTCCTGCTGCAGATAACCGGAAGCGCCGATCATCTTGTCGAGGTTTGCCTGGTCGAACTCGACGACCGTCAGTCCGTTGGCTTCAAAGTTGTCGTATGCGGCCTGCGCGTCGCCGTCCCTGCCGTAGGCGAGGAACTCGTCGAACGCGGCGGCGGTCGTCTGGGTGATGGCGTCGCGCTGGTCGTCGCTCAGCGAATTCCAGACATCCTGGTTCATGACCATGATATAGGTACCAAAGTAGTACGG
>CAYMLM010000274.1:0-3690 GCA_964391385.1 uncultured Papillibacter sp. | reverse complement strand
ACGCGCAGCCCGAAGACGCGCAGCCCGAAGACGCGCAGCCCGAAGACGCGCAGCCCGAAGACGCGCAGCCTGAAGACGCGCAGCCCGAAGACGCGCAGCCCGAAGACGCGCAGAAGACCGCCGTGTTGCCAGTCTCGGTACATCCGGCGCCTGTTGCTGCGAGAAAACCGAAGGCGTCCCCGCCGGACGTCTCGGTCAGGGTGATGCAGCCGGAAGACGCGCCGGGGGGCCTGATCGCGGAAATCCACATGGCGGGGGAGCCGATCGGTCCGGCCCTGGAAATGCTTTCGGGTTTGGCTTTCAGCAGCGGCATATGGGGCTCGGCGGCAGCTGTGACCGGCCAGGCTCAGGCGGCCGACCCCGTCGAGGATTCCTCTTACCCGCCCTATATCAGTTTCATCACGTTCAACCGGCTGGGGCTCACGATCAGGAACCTGACCAATCTCCTGGATTCCTCAGAAAATTTTGAACTCAATATTATCGACAGCAACTCAAAGGACAACAGCTGGGACTATATCCGGAGCCTGACAGACCCGCGGATAAAATCCCGCATCCGCTTCGATGTCAACTGCGGACCGATTTACGCGGTGAACTTTGCGCTCTCGAGACGGAAACCGTATCAATATTTCATTGTGGTTGACAGCGACACGTATATAAAGACAAAAAACTGGATTGCCCGTTTCATGGAAGTGTTCAATGCTTTCCCCGAGGTGGGCCTGCTGGGCCTGATGCGAGACAATCCGTATCCGAGATACCTTCCGCCGATCATCCCGAGAGTCAGCGGACCCCTGGCGTATCTTCAGCTGCTAAACGCCGATATAAACGCGCAGATGGATTTCATTCCGGGTCAGCTGCAATGCCTGAGGCCCGGGCTCATCCGTCAGACCGGATACTGGAGCGAGGAAAACGGCTTCGGGGATGCGGAACTCTCCCCGAGGGTTGTCCACTATACGGGCTACACGGCCGGTTTTATCACAACGATCGAAATCGATATGACACAGAGCTTAACCTGCGGCGATTGTATGGGCAAAGCCTTTTGCACGCTCAACAGAAGCCTCAGCGACTGCTTTTCGCTGTGCAGGCTTCACAATAAAAACGAATCCTTTGTTGCAAAGAACACCTGGAAATTCACACAATCGTTTCAGGAGCTGGCGGAGGGACGGCGCACGGCCTACTGCGCGTCGATACACGATCCGGCATCCAGGCTGACACACCCGTATAATTCCAATTGGGCATACGACAACTTCAATCACTATATTCTCAACGCCAACTGAGACCGCCGCCGACATGATACGCTTTAAAACGGACAGGAGCGGAGCTGTTTTGATAATTACAGCTCCGCTCAGGCTTTGACAGTCTGTTAAAACAGGCTCAGCTGGTCACCGTCACGGGACAGCTTTTTGTAGCTGCCGTCCAAAATATTCTCCCACCAGCTTTGATTGCTCAGATACCACGCCACCGTTTCACGCAGCCCGTTGTCAAAGCCGGTTTTCGGCGCCCAGCCGATTTCCGCCCGGGCTTTTTGCGCGTTGATGGCATACCTCAGGTCGTGCCCCGGCCGGTCCGGGACAAAGCTGATGAGCGACTCGGGCTTATCCAGCGCCTTTAAGATCGATCGGACGACGTCGAGATTGCTCTGTTCGCTGCCGACGCCGACATTGTAGACCTCCCCCGGTTTTCCGTTTTGTAAAATCAGGTCGATTGCCTCGCAGTGATCCTCGACGTAAATCCAGTCCCGCCTGTTCTGTCCGTCTCCGTACACGGGTATCTTCTCGCCGCGCAGCGCCTTTATGATCGCCAGCGGAATCAGTTTCTCCGGGAACTGGAACGGCCCGTAGTTATTGGAGCACCGGGAGATCGTCGCCGGCAGGCCGTAGGTCCGCCAAAAAGCGAGGACAAGCAAATCGGCGCCCGCCTTGCTCGCGCTGTATGGAGACGACGTGTGAAGCGGCGAACTCTCGTCAAACGACAGCTCCGGCCTGTCGAGCGGCAAATCACCGTAGACCTCGTCGGTCGAGACCTGATGAAACCTTTTAACGCCGAAACGGCGGCCCGCCTCCATGAGGATCTGCGTTCCCAGGATATTTGTCGTCAGAAAGACGTCGGATTGCTCGATGGAGCGGTCCACATGAGATTCGGCGGCGAAATTGACGACGGCGTCGAAGCGCTCGCGTTCAAACAGGCTGTTGACCGCCGCTTTATCGGTGATGTCCGTGTTAAAAAACCGGAGCCCTTGACGGGCTCTCCTGAGCGTTTCCGGATTTCCCGCATACGTGAGCGCGTCGGCGCATATGAGTTCATATTCCGGATGTGTTTTTTGCATATAAAAGATAAAATTACTCCCGATGAAGCCGGCTCCGCCGGTTATCAACATTTTCATGAGCTGTTCCTTTATAAATCTATAAAATTATGACGTGAAGCGCGCCCCGGCGTGCAACCGCGGCTCATTCGCGCTTTTTTCCGACCCAGCCCGCGCCGAGCGCGATTTCCTCCGGGGCGGCCAGTCGGATCCCCTGATGCCTTTCGAGCGTCTTGACGAAATTGGCCGCTTCGATCAGGCTGTCGGCGGTCCCCGCGTCAAACCAGGCGTAGCCTTGTCCCAGGAGCTTGACGTCCAACTCGCCGTTTTCCAGATATATCCTGTTTAAGTCGGTGATCTCCAGCTCCCCGCGGTTACTGGGCTTGAGGCTCTTTGCGTATGCCGCCACGCGGCTGTCGTAAAAGTACAGGCCTGTCACCGCGTAATTCGACTTCGGGTGAGCCGGCTTCTCCTCAATGGATACGGCCTTCCCCGTTTCGTCGAACTCGACGACGCCGAAGCTTTTCGGATTGTCGACCCGATAGCCGAAAATCGTCGCGCCGGTCTCTCTTTTTGCCGCGCTCTTCAGAACCTTTTCCAGGTCCGCTCCGTAAAAAATGTTGTCGCCCAGGATCATGGCGCAGCCCTCGGAGCCGATAAATTCCTCGCCCAGAATAAAAGCCTGCGCCAGGCCGTCGGGCGAGGGCTGAACCTTATATGACAGCGAGAGTCCGAACTGGCATCCGTTTCCCAGCAGCTTCTCGAATCTCGGCGTATCCTCCTGCGTCGATATGATCAGGATGTCTTTGATGCCGGCAAGCATCAGCGTCGACAGGGGGTAATAGATCAGAGGTTTTTTGTATACGGGCAGCAGCTGCTTGGAAGTCCCGACAGTGAGCGGATAGAGCCGCGTGCCCGTGCCTCCCGCTAAAATGATGCCTTTCATTTGCTTTCTCCATTGCTTTCATTTTTCATCCGGCTGCTTGTGCATCAGCAGTCAATACATTATATTCGCGGGGTCTGGGGCAAGTTCTTCGAATCAATCGCGGCGCATAAGAACGCCGGGCGGCAATCCGACATACTATGTATCAGCTTCATTGTAAGTTCGCAAATCCGGAACAATGGAGGTTGCTATGGTCTGTAAGTTCAGGTTTTACGATGAACAGTTCCCTGAGGAAAATTCCGACCCCCGGCTTAACGTCAGAATGAAGATCTACAGCTGCCGCGGGGCGGATTATCGCTGTCAATGTCAATGCAGTCCGCCTGTGATGCCGGCACTGCCGGGACCGCGCTGCGCGACCATTGTGCTCCGTGATCCCTGGGCGGGCGACTATTATCAAGATCGGAAGAGCGTCGTGTAGGGAAAGATGTAGGATAGGGTGTAGATCTCG
>CAYMLM010000273.1:0-3823 GCA_964391385.1 uncultured Papillibacter sp. | reverse complement strand
CGCGTCCGCGCTCTCGGAGGCCTTCGGCCTTCCGATCAACGACCTGCCCCTGACGTTGGTGCTCTCCTGGTACGAGCAGAAAGCTGTCTGCATCCTGCTCACGCTCTTGTATCTCGGCATCAAAAACATCTATCTCGGACCGACGCTCCCCGCGTTCGTCTCGCCGAACGTCCTGAATTTCCTCGTGGAGAATTTCAATATCTTGCCCGTCTCCACGCCGGACGAGGACCTGAAGAAGATTCTGGGGTAAATGACATCCGGAAAAATCATAAAACGAAAGGGCTGCCTGATTCCAAGGCAGCCCCTTTCAAAGTGTAGAAAAAGTGCTAATTCGGCTTAAAGCCTCGCAGAGTTTCCGCCGCGCGCGATGATAATAAGATCAAATCCGTCATTTCCGGCGAACAGCGCTGCGGAAATAACACTTCCGGCAAAGCTCTGTGGGCTTTGTCGACAGCCTGAATTGGCCGTTTCCAGCCGGAGACGGCCAATTTGTTACATCTATTCGCCGCATCGGCTTTTCTTCGCGCTCTTATCAGCAACGGCGCGTTTGATGAGCTTTGCCGATACTGTCACGATGAAAAGCAGCAACAGGGCGACTGCGCCGCTCCACATCGGTAAAAGATAATCGGGGAGACTAAAAACCTTATCGGTTACTGCAAATGGAACCGTACAGGCTAATATCGCTGCAACCATTGCCAAAAAGAACAAAAATAACCTGCGAAACGTAACGGCCTGTATAACCGTAACAGCAGGATACAGCATCGCAATGCAGCCCACCGAAAAAATGGCTGTGCATATGCCGGCGGCCGTTTCGGCGATATGGCTCAGGGTTATGTGTATATCGATGAGCGCCTTAAAATCGGCGGCGGCATTGCCGCCGGTCACCGGAAAAAGAGTGTTTTCCGTCCAAAGCAGTGCGGAGTGTATCAAAGTACCCGACAGCATTATTACGGAAAAAATAATGGCGACAAGCTTAATTTGCTTTAACCGTCGTTGAAGCCGATTGCCCCCATAGAGCACATCATGCAAATCTGCCCTGTAAACCTCGGCCAGACGCTTCAATGTTTCAAGGTCAGGTTGTGTTCGCCCGGATTCATAGCTTGATACAGTTTGTCTTGTCACCGATATGGCGTCGGCCACCTCCGCCTGGGTCATCCCGCTGGCCTGTCTCAATAATTTCAGGTTTTCGTTTATGGCGTGCATTGCATCAACTCCGATCCGGCGAATCTGCATCCACTCTACCCCAAATGTCGGGCATTTATCAAGCTACAATGTGTTGCGCAGATATTTTACAAATCTATAAGCAAATAGAGTCGAAGTGCCTATATACTGCGGGCCCGCCGAAGGCGGGCCCGCATCAACAATACGCTGAAACCTAGTTCTGCTCATTCCCCACGGCGCTGATGGCGGCCGTGATTTCGTCGATGTAGCTGCAGACGGTGAGGATCGACTCGTCGACGGCTTCGCTGGCCTGCATGATGGAGCCGATCGTTTTCGCCGTGCGCGTGCTCGTCAGCTCAATCTCGCTGGTCGCGCTGCCGGATTTTGTCGCAAGGTCGCGGATCGCGCTTGATATGACGGCGAAGCCCTTGCCGGCCGCTCCCGCGTTGGACGCTTCGATCGAGGCGTTGATGGACAAAATCTGCGTCTGGAGGGAAATGTCGTTGATCAGCTTGGCCATTTTATTGTACTGCTCGATGGCGTCGCTCATGCTTGTCACGCCCGCCAGCACGCCGCCAAACACCTTTTTGATTTCTTCCACTTCCGCATAGATATGGCTGATCTTTTCGACGCTGTTGCGCTTTTCGTCTATATACGCCCCGTGCTCCCGGAGCATATCCAGTCTGGATTTCTCTATACAGTTATCCGGAAGGTTGATTCCCTTCGCGATGCGGACCGCCATGTCCCGGCACGTTTCGCTTCCGCACGCATAACAGTTGTGCGTCCGCTGTTCGGCCGTCTGCTTTCCAAGCTGCCGGAACGCGTCTTCAACGTCCTGCTCCGTGTAGCTGATCTCGCGGACCGGCCGCGCCCGGTAAGACCGGATAAAAGCCGCCGGGTCCAGCTGCTCGTCGAAGATTGCAAAGAGCTTTTCGGCTCCGCAGTCGGACGCCTTCGGATACGTCTCCAGAGCTTCCTGCCGCTGTTTGTCCATGACCCGGTTGACCCGGAAGAGCGACTGCTCATGGCTGCAGCCGGTGCCCAGATTGCACCCTTCGGCACAGTTTAAAACATCAAACAAAACCGGCAGGTTTTCGGCGCGCTCCGAAGCAAACGCGTCGATGTGCCTGTAGACGACGGACTGTCCCTCCGATTTGTCCACGCGGATTTTTTTGCCCAGGTAGTGCTCGACGTTTTCCTTGAGGCCGCCGGGCATGGAGTAAACCCGCCCGAGGGACGAAGCGATATGGTCAAACTCAAATTCGGCAGAAGCGATCCTGACCCTGTTTTCCCTGATATAGCGGCTGAGCTTGTTATATGTGACGTTATAATCGACAAGACGCGTTTCCTCGAACTCGTTCGTCTTTGCCACGCACGGCGACAGGGCGGCAATTTTGCCCGGGGTATTGAGGTATTTCTTCAGGTAGACAGCCGTGCAGAGCATCGGGCTGTGAACCGGCGACAGCTTTTCGATGAGCTCCTGACGGTACTTTTCAATGTAAGAAACGATCGCCGGGCATGGCTGCGTGATGAGCGTGTCCGGATGATACCGCTCGATCGTGCGGATGTGAGCCCAGGTGCAGATATCGGCGCCCAGCGAGACGTCCGCAATGACGCCCACGCCTTTCGTCCTCAGCCAGGCCAGGATCGCCGCCCAGTTGTCGAAATTGGATTTGAAGGCCGGCGCGACGATCAGCGAGATCTTTTCGCCGCGGGCAAGGTCCCTGAAAAAGCTGTCGGTGTCGTCATTATACGTGCGCGCGTCGTGCTGGCAGACGCTCAGACAAGCCCCGCAGGCAATGCACTTGTCATGCTCGATGCGGACTTTGATCCTTCCGTCGTCCGCGTAAGCCACATTCGCATCCTTGACCGGGCAGACGCGCACACAGCGATTGCAGCCCTGGCATTTCTGAGCATCCATCTCGATGATATTTCTCATGACGGCTCCTTATACAATGTGTCTTTATAAGAATATCGTCATAAAATTGACATAATTTAGCTTTAAATGTAAATTAATTGTTAATACTCCGAGCGGCGACTGGCGCCTTTGATTATCGCGCGTCAGGGCAGCGGCTCGGCGCAGGCCTTAAACAGCCTGTCGAGATATCTCCGGCCGGTTTCCGTTTTGAACACCTTTTCGCGTACGCTGTCAATGGCGGCCGGCGTCATGGCGTCCTCATATGCGTTGACCAGAAAATCCGCCTCGATAAGGATCTGGTAGACGATATCCCGTATATCGCCGTACGTGTGGTGATGCGCGATCAGCCACTTGACGCGCTCGATCCACTCCCGCTCGATCCCGAGCGAAGCCAGCAGCCTTTCCGCCTCGGGCGGCCCCTCGAGCTCCTGATGGCGCCCGGACGCGCTGCCGTATTTGAGCTCGCTGTTTTTAATGCCGATATCGTGCGTTATGGCCGCAAGCTCCAGGATGCTCTGCTCGTCGCCGCCGAGCTGCTCCATCTCGCCGATTGCCTTCGCGAAACCGTACACCTTGAGGAAATGGCCCACCCGTCTGGGATCGCCCTTGTAATACGCGATCATCGCGTCGATCACCCGAGCCGCTTCGTTCATGAATCGCACCGCCGTTCTGTCTTTTTATCCTTCAGATTATATATAATTTTGCATATAAAATAATACATAATAAATAATAATAAAAATAATA
>CAYMLM010000272.1:0-3844 GCA_964391385.1 uncultured Papillibacter sp. | reverse complement strand
CATACGAGATAATGAGCGGTGACTGGAGTTCAGACGTGTGCTCTTCCATCTCTGGCGGCGCGTCATGCCGAGAACCTGTCCCGCCTCGTACTGCCCGGCCGGCACGCTTTGTATGCCGCTCCTGTAGATTTCCGAGAAGTATGCGGCATAGTTGATAACAAAGGCCACCAGCACGGCCTGCATCCGCGGGAACCCCGTCCAGTCGAAAACCAAACCCGGCCCGTAGAAGACGACGATGATCTGCAGCATCAGGGGCGTGCCGCGGATGATCCAGACAAATGTCCGCGTCAGCCACCGGAGCGGCCTGAATTTGGTCATCGAACCGAAAGATACGATCAGCCCGAGCGGCACGGCGCAGACAAGCGTGATGATGAATATCAGGAATGTTTTTAAGAAACCGTCCAGCAGGGCCTGTGTAACGGCGACAAAGCTCATAGGCGCGCACAGTCCTTTCGTCGCCCGATATGGCGATAGTTTTCAAGGGCAGGAGGGTAAACTCCTGCCCTGCCGTTTAATGAGAATCGAATTACTGAGCGATCAGCAGGTCGGTAATGCCGTACTTTTCGGCGAGCGCCGCAAAGGTGCCGTCGCTTTGAAACGTAGCGATGATCTCGTTGAACTTGGCCACATCCTTGCTGTCCAGGCGGAACCCGATGGCATATTCCTCCGGCTGCATGGAAATGGACGTCAACATCTGGAGGTCCGCGTAATCGGTCCCTTCGCCCGTCATGGATTTGGCCATGGTGTAGTCGACCACCGCGGCGTCGGCCGTGCCGGCCTTCACCTCAAAAAGTGCTTTGGCCTGAGATTCGACGGCGATATAATTGGCGTCCTTCAGGTCGGCGGCGACGGCGGTTTCGCCGGCGGAGCCGGACTCGGCAACGACATCCGCGCCTTTAAGGCTGGCCGCGTCCGTGTAAATGCCCGCGTCCTCGGCGCTGATGACGACGACTTGGCGGTTTGTGAGATAGCTGTCCGTGAACGCCATGTTCTCCTTGCGCTCCTCCATGACGGTCAGGCCGTTCCAGATACAGTCGATCTTTTTGCTCTTGAGCTCGAATTCCTTGGTTTCCCAGTCGATAATGATAAACTTCGGCGTCAGGCCGAGTTTTTCGCAGGCCATTTCGGCAAATTCGGTGTCAAAGCCGATGAGCGTACCGTTTTCGTCGTAATAGTTCATCGGTTCATACTCGGTGATACCGATGACGAACTCGTCGCTTTTGCCGCAGCCGGTCAGCGTAAGTACAAGCAGGGAAGCGAGCGCCAGCAGGATGCTCAATGTCTTCTTCATTATAAATCCTCCGTTTTCATGTAAAGTGTTCCCGAGCTACTATAATAACACATTAACATGCTAATGCAATAGAAAATTATCGGCAAACTGATGGATCGGCAATCGAGAGTTTACAGTTACTGGCGGAACAGCGCGGGTGCGCCGTTGCGCCTTCGCGGATATCTGCGGAGAATCCGCGGTTGAAAAAAAGCGCTGCACGTATTAAGATATAAACTAAGAGTATTTGTCGGAAATCCGGAGGAGGCGATGAAATGGCCTTTGCGCATCTGCACGTCCACAGCGAATACAGCCTCCTGGACGGCGCGTGCCGCGTCAGGGACCTTGTTGCGCGGGCGGCCGAAATGGGCTTCAAGGCCGTCGCCGTCACGGACCACGGCGCGATGTACGGCGTCGTAAACTTTTTCAAGGAGGCCGTCAGGGCCGGGATCAAGCCGATCATCGGCTGCGAGGTCTACGTCGCGCCCCGCTCCCGTTTCGACATGGAGCACGGGCCGGATTCGGTCCGGAATCATCTCGTCCTGCTGTGCAAAAACGAGACGGGCTACAAAAACCTCTGCCTGCTCGTCAGCCGCTCTTATACGGAGGGGTTTTACATCAAGCCGCGCATCGACATGGAGCTGCTGCGCAGCCATTCGGAGGGGCTCGTCGCGCTGACGGCGTGCCTGGCCGGAGAGATCCCGCAGCTGCTTCTGGCCGGCAGCTATGACGCGGCCAAGGAAAAAGCGCTTGAGATGCGAGCCCTGTTCGGCCCCGACAGCTATTATCTGGAGCTGCAGGACCATGGGATCGGCGAGCAGAAGGCCGTCAACGACGGGCTCATCAAAATACACGAGGAGACGGGGATCCCGCTTGTCGTCACGAACGATGTGCACTACCTCACGCGCTCCGACGCCGACGCGCAGGACATCCTGATGTGCATCCAGACGGGCAAGACCGTGGACGAAGCCGACCGTATGCGCTTCGAGACGGATGAGTTCTACTTCAAGTCCGAGGACGAGATGCGCGCGCTGTTTCCGGAACATCCCGAGGCCGCCGACAACACGGCGCGGATTGCCGAGATGTGCAGCGTCGCGTTCGAATTCGGGCATTACCACCTGCCGGAATTCAAGCTCCCCGAGGGCGCGAATGCGGCCGATTACCTGAAAAGGCTCTGCCTCGAGGGCTTCGAAAAAAAATACGGTCCGGGCAGGGAGGACGTGGCGGCCCAGCTGGAATACGAGCTCGAGATGATCGACCGCATGGGCTTCACGGATTATTTTCTCATTGTATCGGATTTTATCTCTTACGCTAAAAGCACGGGCATCCCCGTCGGGCCGGGGAGAGGATCGGCGGCCGGCAGCGTCGCGTCGTACTGCCTGGACATCACAACGGTCGACCCGATTAAATACGGGCTTTATTTCGAGCGGTTTTTAAACCCCGAGCGCGTGAGCATGCCGGATATCGACATCGACTTCTGCGAGCGCCGCCGGGGCGAGGTCATCGAGTACGTCAAACGCAAATACGGTGAGGACCGAGTGGCCCAGATCGTGACGTTCAACACGCTCAAGGCCAAAAACGCGGTGCGGAACGTGGCAAAGGCCATGGCGTTCACATTCGCGGAGGAGAGCGAGCTGGCGCGCGAGATCCCGAACGTGCTGAACATCCGCATCGAGCAGGCCCTGTCGTCCTCGAAGCGCCTGAAGGAGATGTACGACAACGACGCGCGCGTGCGCCGCGTCATCGACACGGCCATGGCGCTCGAGGACATGCCCAAGGACTCCGGCACGCACGCCGCCGGCGTCGTGATCACGAAAAATCCTGTCAGCGAGTATGTGCCGCTCACCCTGTCGAAAAAGGACGACTCCATCGCAACGCAGTTTACGATGACGACGCTCGAGGAACTCGGTCTTCTGAAGATGGATTTTCTGGGCCTTCGAAACCTCACCATCATCAGCGACGCCGAGAAGGACATCCGGAAGCATACGCCCGGCTTTTCCGTCGACGCGATCCCCGAAGACGACGCGGAGACCTTCGGGATGCTCGCCAACGGGAAGACATCCGGCGTGTTCCAGCTCGAATCCGCGGGCATGACCGGCGTGTGCACGGGACTCGGCCCCAAGAGCATCGAGGACATCACTGCGATCATCGCGCTCTACCGTCCCGGCCCGATGGACTCCATTCCGCGCTTTCTCGAAAACAACAAGCACCCGGAGAAGATCACCTACAAGCATCCGCTGCTCGAGCCGATCCTGAAGGTCACCTACGGCTGCATCGTCTATCAGGAGCAGGTCATCGAGATCTTCCGCAGGCTGGGCGGCTTCTCGCTCGGGCAGGCCGACCTGATCCGGCGCGCGATGTCCAAGAAAAAGCAGGCGGAGATCGAGCGCGAGCGGAAGACGTTTATCGACGGGGACCCCGCGCGCGGCATCTGCGGCGCCGTCAGCAACGGCATCCCCAGGGACGTCGCGGCGAGCATCTACGACGAAATTTTTGACTTTGCCAACTACGCTTTCAACAAAGCGCACGCCGTGGCGTACGCCGTCATCTCCTATCAGACGGCGTATCTCAAATGCC
>CAYMLM010000271.1:0-3939 GCA_964391385.1 uncultured Papillibacter sp. | reverse complement strand
ATGACTACATTTCCTCATTCTTCCAGCGTGTCACACATCATTGACAAACCTACAAGAATCATTCGGACAGATGCGGGCGAAGGGCAGGCGGAAATTCTTTGCGGTATGAATCTCTGTTGAATAAAAGCTGGGACGGCCGACGCTTCTGTTAACAGAAAATAGAATAAAGGATTGCATTTGGAGCCTTGAAGCGTTAATCTGTGTTCGGGGATGCCGCCTGCGGCCAGGGACCGGTTCCGGCGGCATCCGTAAACAAACAGACAGGAGACAGATATATGAAAAAGACAGCAGCATTGATTCTGGCCGTTGTGATGATGGGGATGGCCGCGCTGCTTGGAGCATGCGGAAAAACCGGCGCCAATACCGATATAGCCGGGACCGTGCCGTCGCCGTCCGCGTCGGTTTCCGATACCGGAGAAGCGTCGCCGCCTGAGACGGCAGCCGCGCAGACCGAGCCCGCAGACACATCCCCCGCGGACGTGTCGCCTGCCGGGACTGCCGGGGAGAGCCAGGCCCCGACGGCGTCCGCAGAGCCGTTTGTCTTTGAGGAGCAGACGTATACGCGGGACGACATGTCCATAAGGTATCCGCAGATTGTCGGCCTGTCCGACACGGCGCTGCAGGAGACGCTCAATCAAATCATCTCCGACGTCGCCCTGCAGGCCGTCGAGGAAATGGACGCCGGAACGGAATACGAGGCGGATTATACGGTGAGCCTGAACACGCCCGATGTCATCAGCGTCAATTTCGACAGCTACTATAATATCCCGGGGGCGGCACACCCCGGCCTGCTGCTGGGCGGTGTCATCCTAGACGTCCCCGCGAAAAGAGCCGTCTTGCTCAACGAGCTGGTGAAGCTCGACGGCGATTTCGCCGAGCTGCTCCGCAGCGGCGAATACAGCAGTATGAACTACGAAATGACGGACGAGATACGCTCGTCCATCGAGGATTATCTGGACGAATCGGACGACGAATTGCTGCTCAACGAGCTCATGAATTCCGGTACGTCCGTCTGGTCGTCCGGCGCCTATCTGACGCCCGACGCCCTGGTCGTCTCCGTCACCGTCGCGCATGTGATGGGGGATCATATCGAGATCAGCCTCGGCTACGACGAGCTGGCCCCGTTCAAGACGGATAACCCCATCTGGGATTACGTCGGCTGAACGCCTAAAACGCAAATAACGATCGCCTGCGGCGTCTCCCATGAAGGGAGACGCCGTTTTAAAAATACATATTGACAAAATTAGATTTGGCGCATATATTATAACATATCGATGAATTTGGATATGAGGTTGAATGCCATGGAAACGGCACATCAAGACAACGCCCGCGTTTTCAAAGCGTTTTGCGACGAAAACCGGCTGATGATCCTGGAGCTTTTGCGCAGCGGCGAAAAATGCGCCTGCGTCCTGCTGGAGAAGCTCGATATCAGCCAATCGACGCTGTCGTACCATATGAAAATTTTGTGCGATTCAGGCGTTGTAGACAGCCGGCAGGAGGGCAAGTGGACACACTACCGGATCAGCCGGGAGGGCAGCCTGTACGCGACAGGCCTCCTGAAGGAACTGACAACTGAGGATTTATGCTGTGAAGACGCGTCCTGCGCCGGCTGCCGGAGCTGAACTGATACGAACGGCTTTAAGAGGATACGGTATAGCCTGCTTCAAATCCGTTAAGAGCCGCCGGCATGACGGCTTTTATAAAACCGAATACATCGAAATATTTAGATATGTTAACATAATTAAAGGAAAGGCGGCTGTAAATGCAGATCATAAAATCAGTTTGGGACTTTTTCCAGTATCAGATACTCGGTATGAAGTGGCTGAACGATCTGATCGCCGGCGGGCTGGCCGCGCTGGGGCTCGACGGGGAAAACCGCTGGGTCGGCAGCTTGCAGTTTTTTCTGTATGACGTCATCAAGATCACGATCCTTTTGTGCCTGCTCATCTTCATTATCAGTTACATACAAAGCTATTTTCCGCCGGAGCGCAGCAAAAAAATCCTGGGTCGCTTCCGCGGTCTCGGCGCGCGCTCCGTCGCGGCGCTTCTGGGCACAGTGACGCCTTTTTGCTCCTGTTCGTCCATCCCGCTGTTCATCGGCTTTTCAAGCGCGGGACTGCCGGTCGGCGTGACGTTTTCGTTTCTCATTTCCTCCCCGATGGTGGATCTGGGCTCACTGCTTTTGCTGACGAGCATTTTCGGCGCGAAGGTGGCCGTCGTCTATGTTTTCGTGGGGCTCGTTATCGCGGTCGCCGGCGGCACGCTCATCGAAAAGCTCCGGATGGAGCGGTACGTGGAAAGCTTCATCCTGAAGGCTTCCGGCGGCGTGGACATCGAATCGCCGGACCTTTCGAGAAAAGACCGCCTGAGCTATGCCAAAGACCAGATGCTCGCGACGTTTAAAAAGGTGTTTCCGTTTATCCTCATCGGCGTCGGCATCGGCGCGGTCATCCACAACTGGATTCCGGAAGACTGGATCGCCGCCGCGCTTGGCAGCAAAAACCCCTTCGGCGTCGTGCTGGCAACGCTCGTCGGCGTACCGATGTACGCGGATATATTCGGAACGATCCCCATTGCCGAAGCGCTGTTTGCAAAGGGCGCGCAGCTCGGATCCATCCTGGCGTTCATGATGGCGGTCACGACGCTGTCGCTGCCGTCCATGATCATGCTCCGCAAAGCCGTGAAGCCGAAGCTGCTGGCGCTCTTCATCGCGATCTGCACTGTCGGAATCATCATCGTGGGATATCTGTTCAACATATTGCAAACGATTATCGTCTAGGAGGATCAAGACTATGGCCAAAAAGTGGTATCCGATCATCGACTATCCGGTTTGTGCCGAGTGCGGCGCCTGTATAAATAAGTGCCCGCACGGAGTATATGACATCGCCAAGGCCCCGTCGCCCGTCGTTGTGCATCCGGACAATTGCGTTGACCATTGTCACGGCTGCGGCAACCTGTGCCCAAAGGGTGCGATCACATACGTCGGGGACGACACCGGCTGGACGCCGCCGAACGGGACGCGGGCTCCGGAGGCAGTCTGCTGTTCCTGTGGAAACGGTGAAACCCGCGAGAAAAAGGTGCGGGTGGAATACCTTTACCTGGATTTAAAAACATGCGACCGCTGTATCGGTACGGACACCGCACTTGACGAGGTTATGGCGGCGCTCTCCCCCGCGCTGCAGCTGGCCGGTTACCTTGTGGAATATAGCAAGATTGAGATGGAAACCGCCGAGCTGGCGGAACGGTACAGGTTTATATCCTCCCCGACGATCCGGGTAAACGGACTGGATATCTGCGGGTCGGTAAAAGAGAGCGCCTGCAGCTGCTGCGGCGAGATCAGCGGCACGGATGTGGATTGCCGCGTATTTGAGTATAACGGCGAGGTTTACGAGATCCCCCCAAAAGAGATGCTGGCAGAAGCCATCCTTGAAACGGTATTTGGAGCGTGTGAAGCGGGGTGCTCCTGCGGCTATGCGCTGCCGGAAAATCTGAGGAACTTTTTTAAAGGGAAGAACAATTCCGGTTGTTCCTGTGTGGAAGGGAATAGCTGCTGATGGATAAGAAAAAACGTATCAAAATAATTGTGCCTGTCTGTATTGTTTTAGCTATAGCCGGAATCTGGATTTTTAAAAACTATGATAAGAGCCCCGATGGCGCAGTTATCAATAAAGAAGACTTTGCTCTGGAGGCCAGCTCCGTTGATTTGGATACGCTGACGGCATATAACCTTCCCATTATCATTGACTTTGGATCGGATTCCTGCATCCCCTGTCAGGAGATGGCGCCTGTTCTTGAAACCATGAATGCCGAAATGCAGGGTAAAGCCATTATAAAGTTTATTGACGTGTGGAAATATACGGACGCCGCTGATGGCTTTCCCGTTCAGGTTATCCCCACACAGCTGTTTATAAACGCCGATGGGACGCCCTATGTACCCGG
>CAYMLM010000270.1:0-3950 GCA_964391385.1 uncultured Papillibacter sp. | reverse complement strand
ACAAACATTATTGCCCGATTCTAAACAAATTTTACGACCAATTATACTATATGGGGTTTTTTTTTGCAACACCGGATATTTTGTCTTGCGTGCGCGGTCCGGCTTGCCGTGCTTTGCCGGCCGTTTGATCCCGTTCGAAAATTTCTTTAAGCCGCAACGTATCCCTCGATTTATTCAAGGACCTGCTGCAGGGCGCCCGTCAGGGCGTCGATCAGAAAAATGCCCGAATCCGCGGCGATGCGCCAGGAGGGGCGGAGGCTGCCGTCCCCGTAGGGCGAGGCCGCAAAACTGTAGCCCGGCTGTACGTCCATGATGGCCGCGCAGGAATACTTCTCGGCTTTCACCGCGCGCAGGAAGTACAGGAGCGCCGTTGCCGCCGAAGCCGTCGACATCTCCTTCTTCTCGGACGTTTTCCGGATGTTTTCCGGGTGTTTGCCGATGATTTGAATCAGGCTTCCGTCTTTGTACATGAACTGAATGCGGCAGTTGAAGATCCTGTAATCGGACCATGTGCAGAAGGCCGCCGCGATTTCGTTGCCATTCGCTGTTTCAACGGTGAGGCCGGCCGCCTCAATGCCCAGTGTCCCGAGGAGTTTTCTTGTCGCGCTTTGGGCGCTGCCGCCGGCTTCGAAGACGCTCTGCGTAAAGGTGATCTCAAATTCGCCGCCGGTATGGAAGACCGCCTCGCCGGCCTCCCCGACATAGGCGGTGATATTCCCGCCCCTGTCGGCCGACTCGGTCTCCCCGAGCAGCGTTTCGGCCAGCGCCCGCTCCAGGTCCGGGCTGCGGCTTGTCTCCAGCAGGTACATTTCCCCGCCCTCATCAATGCCTTCCGTGTCCAGAAGGATGCCGTTTTGCTCCATCAGGGCGTAAAGCTCCCGGTACATCTGCCTTTTGACGGCATTGTCCCTGTAAAGTCCTATGCCGAAAAAGGCAAGGAAAAAAAGATTTATGGCGGCAAGGGCCAGAATTAAAACGTTTCTCGTATATCTCACGGTCATGACTCCCGCGTCCCGGCGTCGATCCAGATGGGGTTCAGCGGGTCCTCTCCGCCGTTATCCGGATAGCAGAGCCTGAACGTGCCGCCGGATGCCGCAGCCGCCTGTATTTCCGTGAGAAGCTGCGCAGTCTCGTTTGTAACGGTATAGTTTCTGAAATACAGCACCATTTCGGAGACGGCGCCGTCCTTCACGGTCACGGACGCGGCGTGTCCGTCCGCATAAAGATGAACGACGCCGCCGGCCACGACATAGCTGAAACAGACCTCATACCCGCCGTCGGGCTTCTTCTCAATCGAATTGAAATAGACGGCCGCGTCCACGCCGCAGGTCACGGCTATTGTCTTTGCGATCTGCCGGCGCGCCAGTTCGATGGCCTCGCTTTCACCTGTTTCGGCGGCCGAGTCGGACGGCGTATCCGTACGCTGATAAACAAACGTGCCATCGGATGTCAGCAGGATCGTGAAGCCCTCGCTGATGAAATGGGTACCCTCCCAGTCGGTATAGCTGGATTTATCATGTTCGCCCCGGCCCAGATTGAGAAGCACCTGATTGAGCGTATCCTCGTTTGCCAATGGATTCACCGCGTTCACGACAGGATGGCTGGCATCGTCGAGCAGCAGGAGCGTATAACGGCCCGGCGACTCGTAGCCGCCGTTGACGTCGAAAGCAAATAACGCGCTGTTGATACCGCTGGACACGGCAAGATCGGCGATGCGTCCGCTCGGCATAGTGTCCGCCGCGTACGTGTCGCCCGTGTCCTCGTCCATGAAAAACAGACGGTTTTGGTCGCCGCCGTCAACGACGCAAAGCCGGCGGACGCTGAAATCTCCCCAGTCCCCCGTTATCTCGCTGCCGTACCAGCCGGCGAGCACCGACAGCTTCACGGGCGAAAGATACTCAAAGTAGACGCTTTGAGACTTCAGCGCCTTTTCCCAGACCTCTCTGGAAACCTGCCCGGCGGCCGAGGCGGAGCCGAGCGCCTCGCTGAAAACCAAAACCGTTTTGCCGTACAGCACGCCGAGCTCATCCAGGTCGTATTTGACGCCGTAATGGTCGCGCTCCGCGTTTGTCACGACAATGCACATGGGCTTTGAGGCTTCGGTAAACTGTGCGGCCTGCCCCGTGTCATCGCCGCCCGCCCCGACACTGCCGAACCAATCCAAAACGTCGTTTGTCCGCGCTGAAAAATTGCCGAACAGTCTGGATTTCCATCCGAGAAACACAGCGCTGACAAGCAGCACAACGATGACGATATTTTTAATTTTTGTGGAAATCGGTTTATGCCTGCTCACGGTCCACACCCTCAATCGGCAGGTTCACGGTGACGGCCGTCCCCTCGCCCGCCCGGCTTTCGATCCGGATATCGCCGCCATGCCGGACAACGATCTCACGGGCGATCGACAGTCCGAGTCCCGTCCCGCCCGACTGTCTCGACCGGGCTTTGTCGACTCTGTAAAACCGGTCGAATATGCGCGAGAGGTCCTCCTCGGGTATGCCGATGCCGTTGTCCTGAATGGTGACGAAGACGCTGTCCTCTTCCCGTCCGCCGGTGATGACGATCAGCCCGCCATCCGGCGTGTATTTCACGGCGTTCGACAAAATATTCAACAGCACCTGCTCAAGCCGGGCCTTGTCCCCGCGGATGCGCGGCAGATCGGCGTCCAGACTGAGACGCACGGTGTGCCCCCGCTTTTTGGCGTCGAGCGCGATGGCGTCGGTGACGTCCCGTATGGAGCGCTCGAGCGAAAACGGCTCGATTGTCAGCTTGCTGCTGCCCGCGTCAAAACGCGACAGCTCAAGAAGGTCCTGGACGATCTTCGTCATTCTGTCGCTTTCGTTGAGAATGACATGCAGAAAGTCCATCTCCATCTCCTTGGGGATGTCGTGGTAGTCGGTCAGGGTCTCGGCGTAGCTGCGGATGCTCGTGAGGGGCGTACGGAGCTCGTGCGAGACGTTGGCCACGAATTCCCGCCGCAGCGTCTCCGATTTTTTGATCTCCTCAAGCGTCGTCATCAGCCTCATGGCCATGTCGTTGAACGTCCGGGCCAGGATGCCGATCTCGTCGTCGGAGTCCACGTCAATCTTGCGGGAGAAATCCCCGCCGGCCATGGCCTCGGCCGCTTTTGTCATGCCGACGATCGGCTGCAGGAGAGGTTTGGATATAATGAAGCTCAGCGCAGCCGAGATGACGACGCCGATGAGGACGGCCTCCAGGATGATGGTGATGAGCTCCCTGTTGAGCCTGTGCACGTCCTGCTTGTTGTCCAGTATGTATACGACATAAGCCGTGACTCCCGCGCCGTCCTTGATCGGCACGGCCACGTCCATGTATTCGGCGTTCGACCGGCCGGTGTAACCGTCGCCGCCGGTGAGCGCCGTCAAAAGGTTCGGCGTCATCTCGATATTCTTGTCCGTGTCGGCGGCGGAGGTGGCCAGAACATCGCCCGCGTCGTCGAGAATATAGTAATTGCGCGTGTCGGTGTCGATTCCAAGCTGGCCCTGATAGGCGTCCAATACGACTCCCAGCTGCCCTACAGGGTCGTCTTCCGTCAATTTTTTCTGAAGCGCCGTGTACATCTGTTGATTGAAGACGTCTTTCATGCGGTCGAAAAAGGCGTCCGAATAAAATTTCTGCACGCCCCAGATCAGCGTCACGCAGACGATCGTCATCAGGATAACGATCAAGGTCAGCATGATGATGACGAATTTCCACCGCAGGCTCTTGTTCACAGTTTCTGCCCTCCGTTATGTTACCCGCTCCGGTCCGGGCGCGGCCGCTTCAGCCTTCGAAATAATAGCCCACGCCGCGCAAAGCGCGCCCGGCTTCAGCCCTTGAAATAATGGCCTGCGCCGCGCAAAGCGCGGCCGCTTCAGCCCTCGAAATAATAGCCTGCGCCGCGCAAAGCGCGGCCGCTTCAGCCCTCGAAATAATAGCCTATGCCGCGCAAA
>CAYMLM010000269.1:0-3988 GCA_964391385.1 uncultured Papillibacter sp. | reverse complement strand
CGTTTACAAGTTGCAGCGCCTTTTTCGCGGATGTGATTAGATTGTTAAAATATTATCAAATTTGGACTTTTATATGAATTTTTTGTAGATAGCTCTCCTGAATCCCCCCGGGGAGGTTGTGGCAGGCGCTGCCATTGTTTATGATTATAAGCGTAAAAAAGAAGACTAGTAAACAGGAAAAAATGGCGGACCGCTTGCCGGAAAAGCGGCGGCGGCAGGGTTTCGGCCTGCCGCGCATATGGAGGGACCATGAATCAGGAAGCTTGGAAAAGGGCTGTTGCGTTTCACGGGCACGAGTGTCCGGGTCTTGCCATCGGCGTGCGCGCGAGCGAGATCGCCATGGAGCTGCTGGGCGTCGGCGAATCGAAGGACGAGGAGCTCGTCTGCGTCACGGAAAACGACGCGTGCGGCGTCGACGGCGTGCAGGCGCTCACGGGCTGCTCGATGGGGAAGGGCAATCTCATTTACCGCGGCACGGGCAAGCAGGCCTTCAGTTTTTTTGAGCGCAGGAGCGGCAAAAAGATGCGCCTCGTCCTCAAGCCCTTCACTGGAGAGATGAGCCGGCCGGAACGGCAGGCGTTCATCCTGAGCGCCCCGGTCGAGGAGGTTTTCACGATCGGCGTGCCGAAGTATGACCCGCCCGAGAAGGCCCGGCTTTTTACGACCGTGACGTGCGAGGTGTGCGGCGAGGGCGCGCCGGAGCATAAGATGCGCCTGCAGGAGGGGAAGAAGGTCTGCCTCGACTGCTTCAGATCGTACGACAGAGGTTTTTAAGGACAACGCGGCGCATACCCGAACGCGGCCCCGGAAACGGAAAGGAAATCCATAAATGAAGAAATACATCCTCTTGCTTCTTATACTTGCTCTGACCGCCGGCATGCTGGCCGGGTGCGGCAGCAGCGGCGTGCCGGCCTCGCAGCCAGTATCGGAGCCGCCGGCCTCCGCCGATCCGCCGGACGGCGGTGCGTCCGCCGACGTTTCGGACGCCGGGGCTTCCGGCACGCGGACCGTCACGGACGCCCTCGGGCGCGTGGTCGAAATACCGGCGGCCATCGAGCGCATCGTACCCCTGGCCAATACGCCGCGCATGCTCGTCTATCTGGGGCTGGCCGACAGGGTTGTGGGCATCAGCGGCTTCGACCTGGAGCTGACGACCCCGCTCCAGGCTTACGCCTACGCGAACAAAGACCTCTGGGCGGGCCTGCCCGTCGTCGGCACGGACGCCTCCGGCGCAACCGACTATTATCCCGAACAGATTATCGCCGCGGATCCCGACGTGATTTTGTGCACGTACACGCAGGAGCTGGCCGACGAGATACAGACCAAGACCGGCATCCCCGTCGTCGCCGTGCCGATGGGTACGCTGTTTGGAGAGGATTACGAAGCGGCGCTGCGCCTTTTGGGCGAGGTCTGCGGCGCATCGGACCGGGCGGAGGACGTGATCGCGTACATAAACGGCTGCCTCGACGACCTCGCGGCGCGGACAGCCGGCGTGCCGGACCCGGAGAAGCCGACGGCGCTCGCGGCGGCCGCGACGTTCAAGGGCCCGCACGGCATTGAGGGCGTCTACTCCAGGTACGCCGTTTTTGAAGCCGTGGCCGCCAGAGACGTGACGGCGGGCATTTCCGACAAGTCCGGCGGCGTCATGGTCGACAAGGAACAGGTGCTCGGCTGGAACCCCGAGATCATCTTCTTTGATTACAGCGGCCTGCAGATCGTCAAGACGGATTACGCGGAAAACCCGGATTATTACGCGCACCTGACGGCCTTCCAGACCGGAAACATATACCAGTATCCCAATTCGACATATTACTATACCAATGTGGAAATCCCGCTCGTCAACTGTTATTTCGTGGCCGGCATCCTCTACCCCGAACAGTTCGGTGATATCGTGTTTGAGGACAAAGCGGCCGAGATCTTTGAGTTCTTCCTCGGCGACGGCGACTATCTCGGCAAGCTCGAGGCGTACGGCGCCGGGTACTGCAAAGTCGAGCCCGGTGAAGCCTGATGACAAAGGAGCATGCAACGCGCCTGCAGGATTATAACGCGTTTATGCGGCGTAAACGTATCGTTTTCATAATCGCTATTATCGCGACGATTGTGGTCGCGCTCTACGCGGTCAGCGCCGGTTCGCTCCATATACCGGTCGCCGAGGTCGTCAGGACGCTCCTGGGCGGGGGAGAAACGCAGTCCCGGCTGATTATTATGGGTATCCGCCTGCCGCGCGTCACGGCGGCCATCGTCGTGGGAGCCACGCTGGCCGCCTCCGGGGCCGTGATGCAGTGCGTGCTGCAAAACCCGCTGGCATCGGAGGCGACGCTCGGGATCTCGCAGGGCGCGGCGTTCGGCGCGGCGCTCGGGATCATCGTGTTCGGCGGCGGCGTCGTGAACTCCGATTCCGCGGCGACGGCCGTCGCCATCAACAATCCGTATATCGTCACCCTGTGCGCTTTCGTTTTTGGTTTACTGTCCACAGTGGTCATCCTGCTGCTGTCCCAGTTCAAGAGGAAACTGGGCCCCGGCGGGCTCATTCTTGCCGGCATCGCCCTCAGCTCGATGTTTCTCAGCGGCAGCACGCTGCTCCAGTATTTCGCGGATGAGACGAAAATCAGCGCCGTCGTGTTCTGGACCTTCGGGAATCTGGGCTCGGCGGGCTGGACGGAGCTTATGATCCTGACGGTGGTGTTTGTCGCCGCGATGATGTATTTCCTGTTCAATGGCTGGAACTACAACGCGATGGAAAGCGGCGCGGATACGGCGAAAAGCCTCGGTGTCAACACGAGGGCCGTCATGCTGATCAGCATGGGCATTTCGTCCCTGGCGGCGGCGGTCGCCGTATCGTTTGTGGGCATCATCAGCTTTATGGGGCTCATCGCACCGCATATCATGCGCCGGTTCGTCGGAAACGACTACCGCTATCTCATACCGTGCTCGGCGGCTGCCGGCGCGCTCCTGCTCATTCTGGCCGACACCTTCGGTAGGCTGATCATAAAGCCCGTCATTCTTCCTGTCGGGGCCATCACGTCGTTTCTGGGCGGGCCGATGTTCCTTTTCCTTTTGTTCAGGGGGTTTAAAAGCCATGGTTGAAATCCGTGACATCACCTTCGCTTACAGCCGAAGCGCCGGGAACATCCTGGAGGATATCCGCTTCGATATAAAAGCAAACGAGTGCATCGCCATTTTGGGCAATAACGGCGCGGGCAAAAGCACGCTTCTAAAATGCATCGATCACATTTACCCCGCGCAGGGCGGCGCGGTCTTCGTCGACGGCCGTAATATTTCGTCCATAACGAAAAACGTCTTGGCGCAGAACATCGCCTATGTGCCGCAGCAAAGCGCGTCGGCCGGGATGACCGTTTTCGACGCGGTCCTGCTCGGGCGCAAGCCGTACATCAAGTGGGATGCGACGACGGAGGACCGGGAAATCGTGTGCGATATCCTTCGCCGGATGAAGCTGGAGGCGTTCGCGCTGCGCAGCATGTCGGAGCTGTCCGGCGGCGAGGCGCAGAAGGTCCTGCTGGCCCGGGCGCTCGCGCAGGAGCCGAAGCTGCTGCTGCTCGACGAACCCACGAGCAGCCTGGACCCGCGCAATCAGCACGAGGTGCTTCAGATCGTCAGGAAGATCGCGCGCGATCACCATATCTGCGTGGCGCTCATCATCCATGACCTCAATCTCGCCATCCGCTACTGCGACCGGTTTGTTTTCCTCAAGGACGCGCGTGTTTTCGCCTGCGGCGGGCTCGAAACTATGACGCCCGAGAACATCGAGCGGGTCTACGGGATACACGTGCATATCATCGAGCATATGGGCATCCCCGTGATCGTTCCATTCCCGGACGAGAAGACAGCACAAGAGGATTCGGGAAATGCCGCCGGGCGGTCCGGCGTGCCCGTCGCCATATCGAGCGGCGCCGTCTGCGGCGAAGCCGTTTCACTTCCCCGCGCGGTTGGGGATTCGCAGACGCGCCTGCGGTGACAGGGCGGACCA
>CAYMLM010000268.1:0-4005 GCA_964391385.1 uncultured Papillibacter sp. | reverse complement strand
CAGCACATCACCATCACCTCCTCCACAAACCTCTCCAAGGACGACATCGAAAAGGCCGTCAAGGAAGCCCAGCAGTTTGCGCAGGAGGACGCCCGGCGCAAGGACGACATCGATTCGAGAAACCACGCCGACCAGCTCGTCTATCAAAGCGAGAAAACGCTGGCCGATATGGGCGACAAAATAGACGCCGCCGATAAAAAAACGATTGAGGACGCCGTAGCCAAGGTGAAAACGGCGCTCTCCGGGACGGATATCGCGGCAATCAAATCGTCGAGCGAGGAACTCCAGAAGGCGTTTTACGCCGTCAGCGAGAAAATCTACAGCCAGAGCGCGCAGCCCGGCGGGGACAGCAACCCCGGCTACGGCGGCAACGCGCCGGGCGGCGGCGCGCAGGGGGACGGCGCGCAGGACGGCGGCCAGTACTACGACGCGGACTACGAGGTCGTTGACGACGACGATAAAAAATAACCGGCAAATCCCTGTCTGTCAGTAACATCCAGAGTGAAGAATCTCCTCAAGTCTTGACGGAGGTTCTTCACTCATGTGATAATACTGTTCAGACGACAGAGAGGAAGTTCATATGGCAGATAAACGTGATTACTACGAGGTACTCGGGCTGGCGAAGGGCGCGTCCGACGAGGAGATCAAAAAGGCGTTCCGGCAGCAGGCGAAGAAGTGCCACCCGGACGTCAACCCCGGCGACAAGGATGCCGAGATGCGTTTCAAGGAGGTCAACGAGGCCTACGAGATTCTGTCCGATCCCGAAAAAAAAGCCAGATACGACCGGTTCGGCCACGCCGGCGTTGACCCGAGTTACGGCGCGGGCGGATTCGACGGGTTCGGCGGATTCGGCGGCGGCTTCGGCGGGCTCGACTTCGATCTGGGCGACATCTTCGGCTCGATCTTCGGCGGCGGCCGCTCCGGCGCCCGGAACAGGAACGCGCCCCGCAAGGGCGAGCGCGTTCACGCCGAGATCACGATCGCGTTTGAGGAAGCCGCGTTCGGCTGCGACAAGGAAGTGCCGATTTCGCGCATCGAGGTCTGCGACAGCTGCCAGGGCAGCGGCTGTCAGGAGGGAACGACCGCGGAAAAATGTCCCAGCTGCGGAGGCGCCGGGACCGTGACGACGCACAACCGCACGCCGTTCGGCGTCATCCAGAGCACGTCCGACTGTGCCAAATGCAGCGGGACGGGCAAGATCATACATCAGCCCTGCACAAAATGCCGGGGCGTAGGTCTCATACGGCGGAACAAAAAAATTAAGGTCAGCATCCCGGCCGGCATAGACGACGGCCAAACCATCTCCCTGCACGGCCAGGGCAGCGCCGGCGTCAACGGGGGCGAGACAGGCGACCTGTACATCACGGTCAGCGTGTCTCCCCACGACTTTTTTACGCGGGACGGAAACGCCGTTCTGTACGAGATGCCGATCTCCATCGTGCAGGCGTCGCTCGGCGCGGAGGTCGAGGTGCCGACGCTCGACGGTAAGGTCAAATACACCATACCGGAGGGGACGCAGAACGGCACGGTCTTTCGGCTGCGCGGCAAGGGCATTTCAAACCTGCGCGGCGGCGGCCGCGGCGACCAGTTTGTCACGGTCCGCATCGAGATTCCGACCGGTTTAAATGCCCAGCAGAAGGATCTGCTCAGACAGTTGGCCGAATCCATGGGAGAAGGCGGGACAGGGAAAAAGAAGAAAAAGCGGCTGATATAGCATATGCGCAGCGTATGACTACTTAGCCGGACGGCAGGGGGCCGTTGCTGAACGGAGGATGGCAGCGGCCCCTTTGGATTTCCGCCGGGACGAATTTTGTGCTGTACTTTCTTTTCGTTTCTTGCTATCATAATAAGATAGAATTCGATTAAAAATAAGACGATCGGACGTAAGCGCACGCCGTGGCTGCGGAGGAATCTGTTTTGTATTATTCCTATCTCACAATTGTTTTTCCTGTTATCACCGTCATCTGCCTGCTGCTTTTTTTCCGGTACTACAGGCAGGCCACGCTTCCTTTGGCCGGCACGACGGAATGGATTACCCGGATGATCAACAAGCCGCGGTTTTCCCTGACGTTCAGGCGGCACCCCATGGAGCGCCGCGACGCGCTGCCCGTCGTCATCATCACGCTCGTCTGCGGCTTTCTGGGGTATTTCCAGCTCGGCGACATGACGGCACCCCAGAGCTTTTACCGTTTTGAAACGGGCAAAAAAAACGTGATCATCGAGCTCGCGGAACCGACGGATATCGGTTCTCTCATGTATTACACCGGCATGTGGACAGGCCACTACGAGCTGTATTTTTCGGCCGACGGCGTCAACTGGCAGCGGCAGTATCCCGCCGAAGGTAAGGAATTCGAGATGAACCAGCCGCACTCGGACCTCTTCAAATGGCTGTATGCCAACTTAAACCCCGATAACCTCCCGACAAAATATATCCGCATCAACGCCTCCGACGCCCCGATGGAGCTGGGCGAAATCGCGTTATACACAAAATTCGGCTCGAGGCTGACGGCCGACGAAATTATGAGCGACGCGTCCGCGCTTTTCGACGAGCCGAGCCTCGTGCCCGACGCGCCGGGCTATATGAACAGCATGTATTTCGACGAGATCTACCACGGGCGGACGGCGTATGAAAATCTCAACGCCTACAGGATATACGAGACGACGCACCCGCCGCTGGGCAAGCTGATCATAGCGGTCGGGATCAGTCTTTTCGGCATGGTGCCCTTCGGCTGGCGCTTCATGGGCGTCCTCTTCGGCGTGGCTATGCTGCCGATCCTGTATATCTTTCTGAAAAACATGTTTGGAAAAACCGTGATCGCCACGTGCGGGACACTGCTCTTCGGCTTCGATTTCATGCACTTCGTCCAGACGCGTATTGCGACCATCGATACCTACGGCGTATTTTTCATTCTGTTGTCGTATTTCTTCATGTACAGATTTGTGACGCAGGACCCGGAAAAGCCGTTTAAAAAGACGATTGCGCCCCTGGCTCTGTCCGGCCTGTTCTTCGGCATCGGCGCGGCAAGCAAATGGATCGTCATATACGCGGGCGTCGGGCTTTTGGCGCTCTATGTGGTATATCTCATATGGTGCGCCAGGGTTTACGCGGAAAACGATAATCCCGGCTACAAAAGCTATCTCTTTAAAACGCTGGCGGTCTCCGTGCTCTTTTTCCTCGTAGTCCCGGCCGTCATCTACTGCTTAAGCTATATCCAAAACGGTCGCATAGCGGGCATGAGCCTCCGGGACGGGATGCTTTGGGATCCGAAGTATTACGAACTGATCTGGGAAAACCAGAAATTTATGTTCAGCTATCACAGCGGGCTTGACGCCACGCACAGCTACTCGTCGACGTGGTGGCAGTGGATCGTGAACGCGCGTCCGATTCTCTATTTCAGGGATTCCTCCATGGGCGGCGGCCTGAAGTCGTCGTTTGCCGCCTTCGGCAACCCCATTGTCTGGTGGGGCGGCTTCCTGGCAATAATATCCATGGTATACCAGCTGTTCAAATACAGGGACGGCAAGGCGCTTTTTATCCTCATCGGCTACCTGTCCCAGCTCGGGCCCTGGATTTTCATCTCCCGTGTCGTGTTCATCTATCACTACTTCCCGAGCGTGCTGTTCATGGTTCTGGCGCTTTCGCACGTCCTCAACACGATCTGGGAGAGAAGGCTCGGGCGGTATAAACACGCGGTCTATGGCTTAACCGGGAGCGCAGTCGGACTCTTTGTCGCGTTCTACCCGGTTTTGTCCGGTCTTACGGTGCCTGAAAACTACTCAAAGTACTTTCTGCGCTGGATTCCGCCAATGTGGCCTTTTTAGAACGCTGAAATATGAATGACTATTAAAACATCCGGGAGGAAACAATATGCTGGCACTCGGCTGCGATCACGGCGGTTTCAATCTGATGCGCGACGTGATCGGTTACCTTGACGAGAAGGGGATCACATACAAAAACTTTGGAACATTTTCGGAGGACAGCTGCGACTACCCCGCCATCGCGGA
>CAYMLM010000267.1:0-4024 GCA_964391385.1 uncultured Papillibacter sp. | reverse complement strand
ACCGCTTGCCGGATACTTTTACTTTAACTCTACCCCAACTATTGACATAGAGCCAAAAAAAGGAAGACTCCGGTCTTCCTTTTTTCTTACTCAAATGCCTACAGACGGCGCGCTTTTTTCAAGGCTGGCCCGCTTGATTTCAGCCGTTCCTCGTTGTCAAAATGCTCGCGCGTCAGCTTCACGACGACACCGGACAGCGCAAACAGTGCGATGAGGTTCGGGATTGCCATGAGGCCGTTGAGCGTATCGGCAACCTGCCAGATCGATTCGAGCTCCATCGTCGCGCCCACGACGGTGACGGCCACGTAAAGCACCTGATAAACGCGCACGCTCCTGCTGCCAAAGAGAAATTCGACGCAGCGCATCCCATACAGCGACCAGCCGAAAACGGTCGCCAGGGCAAACATCGACAGGCCGACCGACAGGATGAGTCCCGCGAGCTTCACGCCGAAAACGGTGGCAAAGGCCTCGATGTTCAACGCCACGGAGCCGTACGTCCCATAGTCGAATCCGACGCCGCTCACGAGGAGCGTGAGGCCGGTGATGGTGCAGATGACGATCGTGTCCAGAAAGACCTCGAAGATGCCGTACATGCCCTGGATAACGGGCTTCGTCTCGCTCGAGGACGCGTGGGCGATCGGCGCGGAGCCGAGCCCGGCCTCGTTTGAAAACACGCCGCGCCGGAAGCCCCAACTGAGGGCCGTCCGGACCGAAATGCCCGCAGCGCCCCCGGCGACGGCGCCCGGCGTCAGCGCCTGAGAGAAGATCTGCCCGAAAACGCCGGCGACCGCGTCCGAATGAGCCACGATGACGGCGAGCGCGGCCGCGATGTAGACGACCGCCATCATCGGCACCATCTTTTCCGTGACCCGCCCGATGCGTTTGACGCCGCCGAACAGCGTCAGGGCCGTTAAAACAGCGACGACAAGGCCGATGACGAGGTTGATCGTCCCCGTCCAGCCGGAGGCGGACGGGACAAAGGCGACGACCGTCCTGTTGATCGAGTCCGTCATATTGCCGACCTGGACGGCGTTTCCCGAGCCGAGCGCGGCCACGGCCCCGAATATGCAGAAGGCGTCGGCCAGCCACCTGTATTTGTGACCGAGTCCGTTTTTGATGTAGTACATCGGCCCGCCGGCCCACTCCCCGGCCTTGTTGCGCTCGCGAAACCGCATCGCCAGCACGACCTCGGCATACTTTGTGCACATGCCGATGAGCGCCGACACCCACATCCAGAAGAGCGCCCCCGCGCCGCCGAGCGTCACGGCCGACGTCACGCCGGCAATGTTGGCCGTCCCGACGGTGGCGGCCAGGGCCGTCGTCATCGCCTGGAACGGCGTCACGGCGCCCGCGCCCGCCTTCTGCTTTTTGAACGCCTTGCCGATCGTGTTTTTCATGGCGAAGCCGAACTTGAATATCTGGATGAAGCCCGTGCGGAAGCTCAAATACACGCCCGCGCCGATGATCAGCGCGAGCATCGGCACGCCCCAAACGACGCTGTTGATGGCTTCGTTGATCTGCTTAAACAACACTGGCGCAACACTCCGTTTCGAGCCGGTATCAGCCGGCTGCGCAAGACTTGTCTGTTTAAGCATATTTGAGCCGCCGTTCCGGCAGAACCGTAAAACGCGTCAAATCGCGCCCGGCATGAACCATTCGCGGCAAATTTGTCTCACCGACACGCCCGGGCACGTGTGATATGAACGAGCCTCGTATATAACCGTTGAATTGTCTTATTACAAATGATAAGATAACGCAGTTATAAAATATGTACTACCGGGCTTTTTCCCTTATGTTTTTCGGAGGGTTTATCAGAAATATATCAACTGTTTTGAAGATCTGGCACGAGAGGCCCGGACAAGGGCGTCCAAGACGGTCATCGCCGTTGCGGAGGCGCAGGACGCGCACACACCCGAGTCGGTCGTCAAAGCAGGGCGCGACGGCATCATGATTCCCGTCCTGCTCGGCAATACTAAGGAGATCGGGGCGTCCGACAAATATGACTCCATCGCGCCGGCCGCCTGCGCGGCCGCAAGCTGTTGACAAGGAGCGCCTTTATGGACAGGAAATTCAGGATACTGGCCGTCAACCCCGGCTCGACATCGACAAAGATCGCGCTGTACGACGACAAGGACGAGGTCTTCAACGAGACGATCCGCCACGCGCCCGAAGCGCTGAAGGCCTTCGCGGAGATACAGGATCAGCTTGGCTACCGCCGCGATACGGTCGAAAAGACGATGGCGGACAAGGGGTATGCCATGCGGGACGTCGACGTGTTCGTGGGGCGCGGCGGCGGGCTCCTGTCGGTCGCCGGCGGCACGTACGAGATCACGCCGCTGCTCGTCGAGCACGCCTCGAAGGGCATGAACGGCCAGCACCCGGCGCAGCTGGCGTCCCAGATCTGCAGCCAGTTCGCCGGAAAATACGGCGGGCGCGCTTTTGCCGTCAATCCCCCGGACGTCGACGAGTTCGCGGCCATCTCGCGCGTCACGGGCATCCGGGGCGTCTGCCGGGAAAGCCACGTCCACGCGCTCAACCAGAAGGAGATCGCCCAGCGGTTCTGCAAGGAGCGCGGCCTTCAATATGAGGACCTGAATCTTGTCATCTGCCACATCGGCGGCGGCATCTCCATCACGGCGCACGAAAAGGGCCGCATGATCGACTCCAACGACATCATCAAGGGCTCCGGCCCCATGACGCCGACGCGGGCCGGCGACATGCCGTACATGCAGATCGTCGATATGGCCTACAGCGGCGACTACACGAAGAAAGAGCTCACCGACAAGCTCAACGTCCACGGCGGCCTGCTCGACCACTTCGGCACAGCCGACACGCGCGACGTGCTGAAGCTGGCAAACGGGGGCGACGCTTACGCCGCGCTCGTCTACCGCGCCCTGGCCTATCAGAACGCCAAGTACGTCGGCGCGATGGCCGTCGCGCTCAAAGGCCGGGTCGACGCCATCATTCTGACGGGCGGCGTGTCCAACGGCAAGGCGTTCACCGATATCATGACGGAGTATATCGGCTGGATCGCCGAGGTCGTCCTCATGCCGGGCGAGTTCGAGCTCGAGGCGCTCGCGGCCGGCGCGCTGCGCGTCCTGCGCGGCGAGGAATCGCCCAGGACGTACACCGGCATCCCCGTGTGGAACGGATTTTGAACAAGGCATCGGGCCTGCGCAGCGGCGGGTGAAAAGGTGAAATTAGTTGTTGACATTTCTTCATTTCACTGATATTATGCAATGGCGTTCCAAAGACAGCAGGTGGCGTGAGCCGTAAGTCCTGCCGAGGACAGCCGACATTTATGTTTGCTTTATGTCCCCGTGCCTTTGGCACGGGTTTTTATTTGGACGCCACTATTTGACCCGGAGGTGAAACAGCGAATGCCAAATGAAAAGATTCTCAGCGAAAAAAAGGCCATCGTCCTGGAGCTGACCGAAAAGCTCAAAAGCGTATCCGGCGTGTTTATCGACTATTCCGGAACGACGGTCGCGGATGACACCGCAATGCGCCGCGCCATGCGGGCGGCCAATGTGGAGTACGCCGTTGTCAAGAACACTCTGACGCGCTTTGCCGCCGCAAACGTCGGCTTTGAAGCGCTCGACGAGCACTTGAACGGCACGACCGCGCTCGCCGTCTCGGCCGAAGACCCCGTCGCACCGGCCAGGATTCTCAATGAGTACGCCAAAAAACCCAACAGCAAGATCAAGATCAAGGCCGGCTTCTTAAACGGGAAACTGATCACGCCCGCCGAGATCAAAGCCCTCGCCGACCTGCCGTCGAAGGAAGTCCTGGTCGCTCAGGTGCTCGGCACGATGATGGCGCCGATCAGCGGCCTGGCAACCGTCCTGAACGCCAATATCCGCGGTCTTGCCGTCGCCCTGCAGGCGATCGCAGACCAGAAGTCCGCGTAAAACACATGCGCGCGGCGCGTCTCCGCCGCAGACAAAAACGATTCTTATGATCATTAATTGGAGGATTTAAAAATGGCCAGTGAAAAAGTTACCGCTTTAATCGAAGAAGTAAA
>CAYMLM010000266.1:0-4073 GCA_964391385.1 uncultured Papillibacter sp. | reverse complement strand
AAAAAGCCGGGACGTCAGCCAACGTACCGGAACAGGACCTTTGCAATGCCGTGACGGCAGCCGACTGCCGAAGTTCAGTTTTTACCGTGCAAAAATCAGCGGGGGCGGGAACCCCTGAGCGAAGCTTTGTCCAAATTCATTGCCGATGAATTGTCAGCTTAGTCATTTTTGTCGGATGACCGGACGTCATAAGGACTCAGCCAAAGTCCGGACGGCGGTCAGGGCGGCCGGCTGCCTGTACTGGAACGTACGCGCATATCCGCCGTTAGAGTCCGGCGGAGTCATGCCTACTTATATATCGTCGCGAACGGGCGGCTTCTGAAGAGTTTTATCAGGTTTATACAAATAAATACCGACACTAGCAAACCTGCCGAAAGGCAGGGACGCAAAGCCAAGGGTCTAAAACGGCGGGATTCAATAGCAACCCCAAAGTTATGACAGCCGGTTGCCGAAGTATTGAGTTATGTGAAATAGCTCTGTCACGCAGCCGCGGACAGAGCTTTTTTGTTCGCCTTCAATCGCAAACTTGCCGAAAGGTGAGGACGCAAAGCCAAGGGTCTAAAGGGAATCGGGTTAAGGACGTTTCCCCATGACAGCCGGCTGCCGTATTTTCCGCTCAGCGGATAACGTAAAGGGGTTATATCACATGAAAAGGATCATCTATGGAAGGAAATACGCAAAAGCGGTTGCGACCGTTCTGACGCTGGCCGTTCTGACGGCGCTTCTCGGGATCGGCGGGGCCGTCGCGGCCGACGCCGTCCGTCCGGCCGGGACGGACGGTCACACGGCCGCCGCACAGGCGGCCGGCACGGCCGCCGACGTCACGCAGTATGGCGCAAACGGCGGCGACAAGGCCGACGACACCGCCGCGATACAGGCCGTCCTTGACGGGAACGACAGCGTCTACATCCCGGACGGCACGTACTACATCAACGCCGGCCAGTCGCTTCGGCTGCACTCCGGCCAGACGCTGACGCTCGGCGCGGGCGCCGTGCTTCAGGCGCTGCCGACCTCGGCAGGATACTACAACGTCATCCTGATCAGCGGGGCCGAGGACGTCGTCGTGACCGGCGGGCAGATCGTCGGCGAGCGCTCGTCCCACAGCGGCTCCTCCGGGGAGTGGGGCATGGGGATCGGCATTCTGGACAGCAGCCGGGTCACCCTTCTGGACGTCATGGTCTCCGACTGCTGGGGCGACGGCATCTATGTCGGCGGCGACCGGCAGCCGTCCCGCAACATCACGATCGACGGCGTCATCTGCGACAACAACAGGCGTCAGGGCCTGTCCGTCACGTACGCCGACGGGGTCGACGTCACAAACAGCGTCTTCAAGAACACGCACGGCACGGCTCCGGCCGCCGGCATCGACATCGAGCCCAACGACAACGAGATCACCGAGAACATCAGCATCGCGAACACCGTCTGCACGGGCAACGAGGGCGCGGGCCTCGACCTGATGGGCTGGATGGAGCGCGTCACGGACGTCGACGTGAGCGGCTGCACATTCAGCGATAACGGCGCTTCCGGCATCCGCATCGTCAACGCCGGCCGCCTGCGGTTTGAGGACGTCGACGTCACCGGCAACCAGACGGGCATCGACATTCAGCGCGACGCGGCCGACATCGGGTTCGTAAACGTGAACATCGAGGGCAACAGCCACCGCGGCGTGTCTCTCGTCACGACGTCCCAGAGCCTGGGCACCTCGAACATCGTCTTCGAGATGTCGTCGTTCAAGAACAACAGCCGCGGCTCCGCCAACAACCAGGACGGCATCCGCATCGACAACTGGGACGGGTCGGCCGCCATCCGCGGCGTGACGTTCAGGGACTGCAAATTCTACGACGATCAGTCGTCGGGGACGCAGCGGTACGGGCTGACGGTCGGCTTCGGCGGCGGGATCGACGGCGTCGTCGTGGAATCGAGCTGTACGTTTTACGGCAACGTGACGGGGGACTATCTGGGCGGCGACGCGCTCCGGGTGCTGTAAAAGCCGGAAAATGAAGCATACGAAGCTTACGGGCGGGGATTTGCCAAAATCCCCGCTTTCCGTCTGCCCCGGTATTGTCAATTGACGTCAAAGCGCCGAATTGTCTGGATATTTTTGTGCGTTTATGATATCATCAGACGAAAAGACTGTACATTCCTGTTTGAAAAATGACGAAATAAGACATGGGGCGGTTTCGCCGCCCTGTTTGAACGCGGAGCGCCTTCGCGCGCGCGTCGGCAGCTTGTCGGATGGGGGCGATGCGGATTTGAGCCATCGGGTGAATTTAAAACAGACGCTTAAAAAAGTGCTTAAAAAAGGCTGGATCATCCTGCTGCTCATCGTGGCGTTCGCGGCGGGCGCGCGGTTTATCAGCCAGAACTATATCGAGAAGGTCTATAAGGCGGAAGCCACGCT
Source organism: uncultured Papillibacter sp. (assembly GCA_964391385.1). Lineage (GTDB taxonomy): Bacteria > Bacillota > Clostridia > Oscillospirales > Oscillospiraceae > Sporobacter. The sequence continues at coordinate 1,672 of CAYMLM010000266.1, read as the reverse complement.
TTTCATCGGGAAAGAGCAGGGGATGCAGACGAATATCACGCTCTCCGAGCTTGAGGCCTCCAATCAGCTGATCGTCGACTACAAGGAGATTGCAAACTCCCGCCTCGTCATCGAGCCCGTGATGGAGGAACTGGGCGTCGACATGGCGCTCAAGGATTTCCGGAAGGCGCTTTCGCTGGAGATTCTCGACAACTCGCGCCTGTTTTCGCTGGGCTTTTCGAGCGAGGACCCGTCGCTCGCCGCCCGGGTGGCCGACGCCATGGCGTACCAGCTGACGGAAGCCGTGGCCGATATCGTCAATGTCGAGAACATCCGCATCGTCGACCTGGCGCTCGTGCCGACGGAGCCCGTCTACCCGAACGTCAACATCATCACGCTCCTTGCGGCCGTGGTGGGCCTTCTCGGCGGACTGCTGTTCGTCTATTTCAACGACCTTTTCAACGATACGTTTTCATCGCAGGAGAGCGTCGAGAGCGAGCTTCAGATGGACGTCATCGCCATCATCCCGAAATACAAGGACAAGCGCAAGACCTACAACAAGGGGCTCGTCGCGCTCAACGAGCCGAACTCCTACCTGTCCGAGAGCTTCAAGATGCTCCGCACGAACATCAACTACATGAACAAGGACGCCGGGAACAAGGTCGTCATGCTCACGAGCTCGGTGGCCGCCGAGGGCAAGACGACGACCAGCTGCAACCTGGCCATCGCAATGGCGCAGGAGCACAAAAAGGTGCTGCTGATCGACGGCGACCTGCGCAAGCCCAACCTCTTCAAGACCTTCCGGATCAACATGATGCCGGGCCTCACGGACATCATCTACGGCAAATACGCGCTGGAGGAAGCGGTGCAGCGCGTCATCGACGTCCCCGGCCTCGACGTGCTGGCCTCGGGGCGGCACACGTCGATGACGACGGAGCTTTTGGGCTCGGTGTCCTTCCGGCGGATTCTCGACGAGGCGCGCGAGCGGTACGACATCATTATCATCGACGCGCCGCCCGTGCTGAACGTGTCCGACACGATCATCATTTCCAAGCTGGTGGACAAGGTGCTGTTCGTCGTGGCCATGGAGAAGACGAACAGGGCGCTTGTGCGCGAGGCAAAAAAGGGCCTCGACAAGGTCAGCGTCAAGACGATGGGCATGATCCTGACAAATATGACGATCAATCCGCGCAGCTACTATTACGGCTCCGGCGAGCGCAGGCGGCGCTCAAGGGGCCGGCATTAAACGGTATAAGCAGAAATTTCTATTGAGTATATCAGGAGGCGTACAAATGGCTGAAACCGCCGATAAACAAAAGGAGCTCGATCCGATCAACGTCAACGAGGAGCTGGTCAGGCAAAACGTGCGCAAGGTCATGGGGGAGCTGGGGGCCTGCCAGTGCGAGACCTGCTTTGCCAACGCCTGCGCCCTCGTCCTCAACGAACTCAAACCGAAGTACGTCACGTCGAAAAAAGGCGCGCTGCTCTCGAAGATCGACAGCATCGACGTCTCCAGCCAGGCGTCCCTGACGGTCGAAGTCACAAAGGCCGTGATGAAGGTCATGAGCAACCCGCACCACTGACGGCCTGAAGCGATAGGAACACGCAACCCCCGCCTCCGGCGGGGGTACAAAGTATAGACAAAGTGCGAATTCGGGTCAAAGCCTCGCAGAGTTTCCGTCGCGCACGACGG
>CAYMLM010000265.1:0-4092 GCA_964391385.1 uncultured Papillibacter sp. | reverse complement strand
CGCGACCGGCTTTCCGCTTCACGCGCTGCCGCCGATCCCGCCGCAAAAAAAACAAGCGCCGCGTCTTCAGCGCAGCGCTTGTTTTTTTCAATTTAAGCCGCTTTGTTCTCGGCGTTGTCCATGATATCGAGCATATTCCGGATCGATATACCGTAGCCGCGCGTCGGGTCGTTGACGAGCACGTGCGTCACCGCGCCGACGATCTTACCGTTCTGGATGATCGGGCTGCCGCTCATGCCCTGGACAATGCCGCCCGTCTGTCCGATGAGGTCCGGGTCCGTGACGCGAAGCATCATGCTCCGCCCGATCGCCTCGTCGCCTGTATAAAGACGGGTGATCTCGACGTCATACTCCTTGACGTCCGTGCCCGACACGTTTGAGAGGATGACGGCCGGGCCGGTCTTGATCTCGGAATCTTCGGCCACCGGCACCGGCGTCTTTCCCTTGAGCAGCTTGCTTTGACCCATTTTACCGAAAATGCCGCAGGGCGAGTTGACCGTCAGCGTGCCCAGGACGCTTTCCGTATTGAACGTACCGTGAAGCTGGCCGGGCAGTCCCGCTTTACCCTGCGCGACGTCCGTCACGACGGAGCTCGACACGGTCCCCGACCGCATCGGGATTTTGACACCCGTCTCGATGTCGTTGACCGAGTGACCGAGCGCGCCGAACGTGCCCGTTTGGGGATCGTAGAACGTCATCGTCCCGATCCCCGACACGCCGTCGCGCATCCAGATACCAAGCTCGCAGTGACCGTCGGCCGTCCTGTGCGGCGTGACCATCAGTTTCAGGGCGCTGCCGTCGCGCACGACCGTCACCGGGACCTGGGAGCCGTCGAGCCCCGCGATGGCCAGTTTCATGTCATCGCCGCTGGAGATAGTCCGCGTGCCGATCTTTGTGATAATGTCGCCGGCCTCTAGGCCGGCGCTGCGTGCGGGCGAAACGGATTTCCCGTCGGCCAGGATCTCCGGCACCCCGATGACCATGACGCCCTCGGAGAGAATATTGATGCCCACGGCGTTGCCCAGCGGGATCAGGGCCTCCGCGTATGCCAGCGCGCCCCCGCCCGCCGCCGTCAGTACCGTCAGTGTCAGAAGGGAAATGCATATTTTCCCGATTTTTATCCTGATCTTTTTCAAGGTGCCCATATCATCCGTCCCCTTTTAAACCGCGAGGAATCAACGTCGATATTGTCATTGTTTTCCTCCTGAATTTGTATGTGAAGCATTCTTAATATGTCCCCGGACGGCTCAAAAAGCACCGTCAAACAAAGACAATTTGTTTCTGTATTGGATTAGAAGACTTTGCATTTCGTGTGTTGCTCAGGTTTTCGTGTGTGATGATGTATCAAATAACATGCCGTGTCATAATTTTCTATTGACATCGGTAAATAATGGGATAGACTTTTTTGAGAAGGAGTAACTTATGGCGCTGACTGACGGTTTGAAAACGATTTCATCCGGTTTTATCGGCCCGCAGGCGGAGCTTCTTCAGCTCGGGCTCCTGCGGGCGGGATATCCCGCGGCGGTTGACGGGACGTTCGGCCGTGAGACGGAAGATGTGCTCAGAAGTTTCCAGGCGGAACGGGGCCTGAAGCCCGACGGCGTGGCGGAGCTAAAGACCTGGCGGGCGCTCCTGCCGTTTCTGACCGGTTACGTACGCCACACGGTAAGGCCCGGGGAGACCCTGTGCGCACTCGCCCGGATGTACGGCGCGAGCGAGGGGGCCGTCCGGACGGCCAATCCGGGTGCCGGGGCGGACGCGTTCCGTCCCGGGCAAACGCTGATTGTACCGCTCGCGTTTGACGTCGTGCCGGACTGTGTCCAATTGACATCGACGGTCCTCGCCCTGTGCGCGGACGGACTTGCGGCGCGCTACCCGTTCGTCCGCTCCGCCCGGGCCGGGACGAGCGTAATGGGAAAGCCGCTTCACCTGCTGACGATCGGCGCGGGCGCCGCGCGCGTCTTTTACAACGCCTCACACCACGCCAACGAATGGATCACCTCAACGCTCGTCATGCGGTTTCTGGAGGACTACGCCGCTGCCTTTGCGTCCGGCGGGACGATTTACGGAAAAAGCGCGCGGGCGCTTTTTGAAAAAACGACGCTGAGCCTCATGCCGATGGTCAATCCCGACGGTGTGGACCTCGTGACGGGAGAGCTGGATTCGGGGCTTTATTACGATCGTGCCTGCGGCTTTGCGCGCAGCTACCCCGCCGTCTGCTTCCCTCGGGGCTGGAAAGCCAACATCAACGGCGTCGATTTAAACCTGCAGTATCCGGCGGGCTGGGAAAACGCGCGGGAGATCAAGTATCGGCTGGGCTGTACAGAACCCGGCCCGAGGGACTTCGTCGGCGACGCGCCGCTGTCGCAGCCGGAGAGCCGCGCCGTATACGAACTCACGCGTCTCGGCGATTTCTCCTTGACCATATCTTTCCATGCGCAGGGAAAAGTCATCTATTGGAAGTATCTCGATTTTGAGCCGAAAAATGCATACGAAATCGCACAAAAATTTTCGGCCGCCAGCGGGTACGCCGCGGAGGAGACGCCGTACGCGTCGGGATTCGCCGGCTATAAGGACTGGTTTATCTCGGCCTATAACCGGCCCGGTTCGACGGTCGAAGTCGGGGAAGGCGTCGCGCCGCTCCCGCTTGCGCAGCTGCCGTCGATCTACGCCGACTGCCTGGGTATTTTTGTCCTCGGCGCAGACCCCGATACGGGCGTTAATGAATATTTATAAAAAAACTGTATAAAACGGTTTAATTATTGTAAATATTAGGCAACCTGTCTCATTTTTGCAACCTTTTACTCTTGATTATGGGTTAAATTAGAAATGCTGAAAAATATAGTATATATAGTAATATTCTGTCGAAAGGGCTTATTGGAGGGGGAGTGGTAATGCCGAAACCGTGCGGGGAAAACGGGGAGAAGAACCTGATCTCAAGGAGGCTCAGGACGCTCAGGAAGAAGTACGGCCTTTCACAGCGGGCTCTGGCCAGCAAGCTGCAGCTGAGCGGAATTGATATGGACAAAAACGTGATAACCCGTATCGAAACAAACAAGCGATATGTTACGGATCTGGAACTGCGTGCGATCGTATCCATTTTTCAAGTCTCATATGACTATTTGATCGACGGCAACGCCCAAGGAAAAAATTAGAAATTTTTTCCATATTCTACTTGCAAACGGCGTCTGATTGTGCTAGATTGTTAGACAAGGCCGCAGATAAAAAGACATATTGCAATGCCGTGATGAAAAATCAATTACGGAGGAGATACGATGGAGAGTAAAACGCGGGTCATTATTGCCGACGCCGGAGAAGAGTACAGGATGCTGCTTTATGAGATCCTGAGTTCCGAAGGCGATTTTGAAGTTGCTGGCTGCACTGGGGACGGATTGACGGCTTTTTCCCTCGTCCGGACGGAGAAGCCGGACGTACTGCTCACGGACCTTATACTGACGGGTCTGGACGGGTTGGCGGTGCTTGAAAAAATCTCTGAGCTCCCGGACAGCGAGAGGCCGGCCGTCATCATCATTTCAGCTTTTTCAAGCGAGCACACGCTGATGGAAGCGTCAAACCTCGGTGCGTCCTATTTCATGCAGAAGCCATGCGACATTCCCGCGCTACTGACACGGATCCGTATGGTGTCCGGGAGAACACGCCAGACCGGCACGGTGGTCGCCACGTCCTCCAAGCCGATTCGGCAGGAGCAGAGTCTGGAGAGCCTCGTGACGGAGATCATTCATGAAATCGGCGTGCCCGCGCACATCAAGGGGTATCAATACCTGCGCGAGGCGATCATACTGACGATCAACGACATGGATATCATCAACGCCGTGACGAAAGTCCTTTATCCGACGGTCGCCAAGAAGTACGCCACAACGCCCAGCCGCGTGGAGCGGGCGATCCGCCACGCCATCGAGGTGGCCTGGGACAGGGGAGACCTCGAGACCCTGCAGAAATTCTTCGGATACACGGTGTCGAATATCAAGGGGAAACCCACGAACAGCGAGTTCATCGCCATGATCGCAGACAGGCTCAGCCTCCAGCGGCGCGAGAGCAAATAGTCAACCTGACAGATTCATAAACTTGAAA
>CAYMLM010000264.1:0-4104 GCA_964391385.1 uncultured Papillibacter sp. | reverse complement strand
CTTCGAGGGAACAGGTCAAAACAAGCAAAAGTCCTTGTGACGGAGCGATTTTGATGTCAGTGCCCTGTGAGAGGTCGATTTAGATGTCGGCCTTGGCGAGAGGACAGATTAGACGTTTTTTCGGATTTTTTGAGGTTGGATGTAGGATATGTAAACTGTGAAATAGGCTAACCAACATAGACGAAATATGATAATATACTTATTAGCCTTGTGATGCGTTTATCAGTCATAGTGCTGAATGTAAACTATGACTTCACGTTAATAGGGAGATAAACCATCAAGTTTGAATTTGAAATGAGCATGGATAATGAGGTGATACCATGACTGAGTTGAAGCAAATACCGACCGAACAGGAAATGCAATTACTCATTGGCGCTGAAAGGTATTCCGCATGGAAGGGTCTATGCGCTGTCATTGATTCCATATACGACATGGACTGCCAATGGAATGCGGGAGGTAAAAAGTGGAAATATGAGTACAAATACCGCCGTGGCGGGAAAACGCTGTGTGCATTATACGCAAAGCAAGATTGCTTGGGTTTAATGATTATCTTCGGCAAAGAAGAACGAGAAAAGGTCAATACAATCCGAAACAGTCTGTCCGCAAGGACGCTTGAAGACTTTGATTCCGCCAAAACATATCACGATGGAAAATGGGTAATGTTTGATGAAAATCTTCCATATGATGATATGAAAATACTTCTAAATATTAAACGAAGACCAAACAAAAAAGCAAAATAATCCGTCTCAGGCATTGTTGAAAGGACATACAGCATGAAGGATTTTCAAGTGTTCCTGGATAGGATTGGCGAGCCGGATAAAAGGGCGCGGATGGAAGGCATATTAAACGATATCAAAGAGAAGTTTCCCCAATTGAAAGAGGAAATCAAGTGGAATCAGCCAATGTTCAGTGACCATGGAACTTTTATCATCGGTTTCAGCGTCGCCAAAGAGCACATAGCGGTGGCTCCTGAAGCGGTGGTCATCCGTCTTTTCGAAAATGAGATAGCGGAAGCAGGATATTCCCATACGCAAGAATTGATTAGAATCAAATGGACGGACAAAGTGGATTTCGATTTATTATCTTGTATGGTTGCCTATAACATTGAGGACAAAAAGGATATGACCAAATTCTGGCGACAGCAGTAAGACGGATTTATTGAGCTCGCCCTTCGGTTTGACGGCTTTTGTTCAGGCGATGAGGCTCGGCTGTAACTCACCTGTGCTCCACGTCATATGTCTGCCCGCAGAAGGTGATCGATTGGAGCCTGGTTATATCGAAGTATTCCGTGTTGCACCACCATGAGCCCATAGTCGAGTCGATCATGGAGTTGCCGCTGTCTTTTAATTGGACGAGCGTGCCGTCGTCCAGAATCAGGTTCGGCTTGGGATATGATTCGAAATAATCCACAAACGCGGCCAGCTCCTGCTTGCCGTCTTTCGCGGTAAATATCACTTCAAAGGTAGCCGGACGAATGTCGAAGGTGATTTCGTCGATGTAAGGCGAGTCTACGGCCGGTACAGTATAGGTCAGGTGGGTTTCTTCCGCGTCGGGCAGCTCGATCTCAAAGGTGAGGTCCCAATGGCCCGGTATGGTGCGCTCGTCCTTTGTGAGTGTGTCGAGGGCGATTTCCGTTATGACGAGCGCCACGCGCCCCGTTTTTTCCGCTTCGGTGCCCGGCAGGTAGATGGACGCGGGAACGGCGACGATACCGTCTGAAAGGGTAAAGCCATCCTGTGTAAACACCGTATATCCCATTTTCGGGTCCGTCCTGAATTGGATGCTGCCGAACGCCTTGTCCGCAAGTCCCGTCACCTGAAGCGCAAGATGCGTCGTGAGTCCGTCCGTGTAGGCGTTCGTCAGCGTGATCCCGACGCCGCCGCACTCGGACGAGACATTGGGCGTGACGGCGCCCGTCACTTCCTCATTTTTAAAAAATGAATCGTAAAAAGCTCCGAAATCTATAACGCCGGTGACGGCGAGCGCGGCGCCGGACAAGGCGACAAGCACAGCGGCCATAACGGCTGCGGCGAGATATCTGGCGCCGTTTTTTTTCGGGGCTTGTTTATAATCGCGGCCGATCTTTTCCATGGTCAGCTCCTTGATCCTTTCCGCGGAGACGACGTCCTTCGCGCCGAGGCGCGCGCCGTCGTTCATAATGCCGTCCAATATGTCGGAGATCTTCTTTTCCACTATGAATTGGCCTCCTTATTCAGTTTCACCCGCAATTTTTCGCGGCCGCGGGCAAGACGCATTCTGACTGCCGAGGCGCCCAATCCCATCTCCTCGGAGATCCTGGATACCGGCTGGCAGAAGTAGTAATGCCGCAGAAAGACGTCGCGCTCGGAGGACGGCATCTCGAGGACCGCCTGGTAAACCAGCTGTCTTTGCTCGCATTCCGTCAGCGCATCCTCGGGAGAGCCGCCGTCGCCGACGATTATGTAGTCGTCTTCAAGCGGCAGCTCCGTCCTGAGCCCCCGCAGCTTGTTCTTCGCCTTGTTTCGCGCGATCGCGCCGAGGTAGGCTTTGAGTTTTCCCGGCTCGGCCTTTCCGGCGTTTTCCCACAGCGCGAGAAACACGTCGGAAGCCGTTTCCTCGATATCCTCTCGCGTCATGCTGTCGCCGATGATGCCGGAGATCACTGCGCCGACATACGCGGCATATCGGTCGATGATTCGTGCCAGCGCGTCGGCATCCCCGCGCCGCATCGCATTGAGCGCGGCTTTATCGGTCAAGGGCGTCGCCTCCATTTCCATATTGACGGCCGTCACTCATAATAACACAAAAAAAGCGCCCGTTGTCACAGCGGTGCTGAAGCGGCGCACGTATTATGCTGTTTGTGTGATGAGCAAGGTTAAACAGCAACGTAACCATGCCGCAGCTATTCTGCCGTAAAGGAGATGCACAATTGGACCGATTGACGGGAGTCCCCGAACATACACTTATACACGATTACTGCGCATCAGAAGCCAATCCGGCGCTGTTTCTGCGGATATTCGAAGAATTTCCGTTTCCTGTCGAAGTCTTTTCATCCGACGGGACCGCGCTGTTTATTAACGGCGCGGGATTAAAAATCAGCGGCGCGGCCGATGATGCCCAAATCATCGGGTCATATAATGTGCTCACAGACCCGGTCATCGCACACCTCGGCCTCCTGGAAAGCGTGAAAAAAGCTTTTAGCGGCGAGACCGCCTATCTTGAAAATATCAAAGTGCCGCTGGACGCGATCCGGCGCACGTATGCCAACGCATTTGCTGGCTTCGAGTGCATTTATCATAACGCGCTGATTTTCCCAGTCACTCAGACGAGCCCAAAAACCACCTGCGTCGCCATCCTGCTGATCCCGGTGAGAGCCTATGCGGGAAAAAACAGTATCGCGAAGGCAATGGAGTATATGGATACACATTGGTTCGATGAATTTCGTCTCGAGGGTATTGCCAAAGCTGTCCACTTGAGTCCCTATCACTTCTCCCGGACATTTAAGCGCGAGACGGGTATGACGCCGTATAAATACTACCTGAACGGAAAAATCGGCAAAATCATGGAGAAGCTTGGCGACACCAACCTATCCGTTCGGGATGTCTTTTTATCCTGCGGCATTGATTACAACGGCTACTATTGCAATGTCTTTAAACAAAAAACGGGCATGACGCCTTCCGAGTACCGCAAATCAATCAGGGCGAAATAAGCGTCTGCATAGCGCGCTCTAATCAAAACTGCCGGCCTGGGCCGGCAGTTTTGACCAAATATATCAAACCCTCTCTGGCTTAATACCTTTCCAATATCCCGTCAAGCAGCACCCCGTTCTCGACGCGGTCGTCAAAGCGCGGGATTGAGCATATCTCTCGCGCAAGGTCGGGCTTGTCGTTCCCGTTTGTACACGCGTGAACTCTTGTGAATTCACGCTTAGGCTCGGCTACCATTCACACCGAACTCTTTCCATCGCGTGTCCCCCGTTTAAAACCAGTGCGGTAGATGGATCCACATTGTGATATGTTACCATAATTATTAAGTGATCACTATCGTGTTTATTGCGCACAAATGTAGGATTTTTGCTGAGATCGGAAGAGCGTCGTGTAGGGAAAGAGTGTAGGATAGGGTGTA
>CAYMLM010000263.1:0-4143 GCA_964391385.1 uncultured Papillibacter sp. | reverse complement strand
TCAAAATCCGAACGGCGTCAGGCCGGGCGACCGCGTGCGCATCCGGCCGCGCCCGGAGTGGGAGCTCCCGAGCGTCTACCCGCTCGCCGGCGCGACGGCGAGCGTCGTGGCGTACCATCAGGTCGAGGGGTTTGCCTACTGCGTGCTCGACGACGATCTTATCGGCATAGATACCAGGGTCGTCCTGGGTTTCCGGCTTGAAGCGCTCGACAGAATCTGACCCATACTGACGCGCCGGGGATCCCGGACACAGTCCGGGCCCGCGGCAGCAACTGAAATCAGAGCTTTTCCAGCATGTCGAGCCGCATGCCGACGGCGACGCGGGGATCGACGCCGGTGATGTCCTCGTCAAAACGGATGAAGCAGTAGCCCCCAAGGTCTTTGTGCGGATGAAATTCCGTGATAACGGCCGTGCGGCCGGCTGTGGGATGGGGAGAGGGGAGCGGCCAGTCCGGCCGCTCTTTGATCCGGACACGCTCGCCGACCCTGAAATTCAGGGGATTGGGAGCGGGCATCTCGGCCTTCTGCCGCGACGGAGTGACACCGCGGTTCATCTTCTCCCGCGAGAGCAGCTCCACGGTGGAAAAACCCGTATTGCTGACAAAGCCCCTGACATTGTCCATCCAGCAGTCGATATCGACAAGACAGCGCCCGTCCGCATCGACGTACTTGCGCACGACGCGCCCGTAGCCGAACAGGGTGTCGCCGAAGGGCGTGTTGGTAAACTTGATCCACTGGTGGTTTCGGATATGGCCGTCGTCTCCCATCCAGTTCGACAGAAGCCGCCCGAAGAAGTCGAAGATGGAGTTCTGGATCAGGGTCGACGAATAAAAGTGCGGGATTCCGATCTTTTTCGCGAAGCCCGGCTCAAGGTGAAATTCGATATTTTTATGCGGGATATTCGTCTCCGGGTCGTAAAAAACGCGGGTGGGCGTCTTTTCCTTGATGTGCCAGACGGGCGCCGGCACGCAGCCGAAGGTGGCCATTGTCATGATGGTTTCCCAGGGCGTGACCGGGCCGAACACGATCGGGTAAAGCCGCTGGCCGACCGTCACGTCCTCCCACCAGCGGATTGCGCTGCCCTGCCGCTTCTCCTCGAAGTAAAATTTTTCAATGGCGTCGATCTCTTCGCGCGTGTATTTTTTTTCCTCGGTGAAACGAAGGTCTTCGCCCGTAAAATTGCCGCAGTTGATCCGGAGCACGTCCTTTGTTTCCAGCCCCGGCGCGCCGATGACGTAGACGAGGTACCGCGTAAAAATCCCCACCCGTTCGTCGCGATGGTTGTAGACGTGGAACCGGTCGCAAGCCTGCAGAAGCAGTTCCTCCTGATCCCCTTCGGGCGTCAGGTCGGTGATCGTCCCCTCCTCCGTCCAGATTTTAAACGAATCGCCCGGCCGGATCGGCGCGTCGAGCGCCTCAAAGCCCTCGCCCATATGGACGGACAGACAGGCGCCGTCCTCCGGCGGTATCCGCAGCATGTTGAAAGACATCCCGCTCGCGATGCAAAACATGTAAAAAGGTGCGGCGATCAGCCCGCCCCAGCGGGTTTTCTGCGCGTACAGCTCATCCCTGTGCAGGGGATTTTTATAGTCGGCGATCGTGGCGTGATGGAGGATCAGCTCCCTTGGCGCGGTTCGGTTATAGACGGGATAGGGGATGAGATCCGTGGGTTCGTCGCCAAGCCACCCGCAAAGCTGTCTGGCGGTCTCATCATACTGGTCGATGGCATTTTGTATGCCGGCTGAATATTCATGTTTTCTGAACATGGTTCCCCTCCTGTTATTTTTACGGTGACCGACGGCGGCACATCGCTTTGATTATACAGTCTTGACGGCTGTAAATGATGACCCCTGCGGTTTTCTAATCGGTTGATTTAAAATTGAAATCAAAAGGACGGCGGCGCAGTGCGCGCCGCCTCAGGCTGTCGACAAAGCCCAGAGGGCCTTGCCGACAAGAAGCTTGCAAGACGGCTGCTCAGCCGCAGCCGTCATGAGAAGTGTCATTTCCGCGGATGCCGGATTATTCAGCCGTACGCTGTCCTTTTGGAATAAGCGTACGGCTTCGATATTAGAAAACGCAATTACCAAAATCCGAACGCTTATGATTAAATACCTATGGCTGTGCCGCTCCGGGTATCCGATTAACAGCAGGCCAAAGCCAATGCAATCAGGGGTGAGAGCATGTTTATCAACGGCATATACAGCGCTGCGGAGAAGGAAATGCTGGAAGAGTGGAATGAAAAAGCCGAACGCGACGTGGGCTGGCTGGGCGACGAACCGGATTTCCGTTCGGCAACGCCGGTCAACATCAGGGAAGCGGATGAGATGGTCATTGCGATGGTTGCAAGAAACCATGACTATAAAAACCGGCTGTACAGGGACAGCAGATACGCGCGCGCCTCCCGCTGGGGAAGGATCATCGCGCCGCCCATGTTCATGCTGACGATCGGGTACGGCTGCGCGCATTTTTTGCGCCTGGATCCGGCTGCCGGCACCTACGTCGGCTGTCATTTCGGAGAAGAGTTCGATTTTTACCGGCCAATCTATGCCGGAGACGTTTTTAAGGTCTACCAGGGGCGCGCCGTGCTGAAGGACGAGACGCCCCCGGGCGAACAGCCTCGGCGCATACTGGCCGTATACGACAGGAAGTACTACTACAGCCTGGACGATGAGCCGATCGGCGTGTTTACCCATGTCATAAAAAACATCTACGCCGAGCCCGGTACCCCGTACGGAAAAATCATGGGCTACGGCTACGAAAACGACTTCGGCCTGAACAAATCCTTTGAGAATGTCCGCTGGACCGCTGAATACCGGTACACAAAGGAGGAGCTCGACTGCATCGCCGAAATCTACGCAAATGAGCCGCGCCGAGGGGCCGAGACGCGCTACTGGGAGGATGTCCATGCGGGAGAAGTCCTGCCGCCGGTCATAATTGGCCCCATCACCGAGTGGGATACCGTTGGCGCGATGGCCACCCACGCGGAAAGCACGCTGAACATGATGGAGCTCCGCCGGCTCAATCCCGGCATGCTCTTTATTGACCCGGAGACAAATGTCCCGCACCAGGGAGCGGAGATTCACCTGACGAGGGAAATCCCGAAGCTCATCGGCTGGTACTCGCCGACCATCGTGGAGCACACCATCAATTCCTTCCTGTGCCGCCTCGTCTCCAACTGGATGGGCGACGACGGCTTTATCACCCATTTCGGCTGGCGCAAATTTGCCAATACCAGCTTCGGGGATACCGTCATCGGCCGGGGCCGGGTCGTACGCAAGTACGTCAATGAAAAGGGAGAGTGCCTGGCGGATATTGATACCTGCATGGAAAATATCCGCGGCTTCGTCGCGAATATGGGCCCGGTAACCGTGAAGCTGCCGTCCCGCTCCGAGACCTTCTGCGGCGCGAAGCCGGCTGAGCCGGACGAAACGGCGCTGGCGCTCAATCCCCGGGGAATAGGGGCCGGGGACCGTTTCCGCGTGAAGGACCGGCCCGATTGGGAGCTGCCGGGAGCCTACCCGCTGGCCGGGCGCACGGGAACCGTATACGAGCTGCCTCTGGATTACGACGGCTATATCTACGCGGTCATGGACGACGACTGCACCGGATTAGACCCGAGGGTCGTGGTCGGGTTCCGTATGGACAGGATCGAAAAGCTGTGACGGAGGGAAGGACATGTTTACAAGAGGCGTTTACTCCAAGGCGGAGCAGGATTTTATAGATGAGTACACAGCCTGGGGAGAATACTCGGCCGGCTGGCTCGGGGATGAATTCCACCCCGAATTCGGCACTCTGGCCGCTTATCCGAAGGCCACAAAGTCCTTGCTGACGATCATTGCCCGCAGTCATGATTTTAAAAACCCGCTCTACCGTGACGCGGAATATGCCCGTCATACCCGCTGGGGATCGATCATCGCGCCGCCCATGTATGTGGAGCTGGTGGGGCAGGGGCCCTGCGGCGACCGGCCCATCCCGCCGGAAATGGGGGCCTTCCGCTCAAGCCAGTTCGGACAGAATTTCATTTGGCTCAAGCCGGTGCGCGTGGGCGACGAGCTGCGGATCTACCATCTGCCCAACCGCATCGAGGATATCACTCCGGACGGCCCGCAGGAGACGCGCGTGCTGAGCCTGCACGAAACGGAC
>CAYMLM010000262.1:0-4160 GCA_964391385.1 uncultured Papillibacter sp. | reverse complement strand
ATCGCTCGAACGCGTTCGTGTACAGCCCGCTTGACATTGTGAACAGCGTCCCTAAGACGGCGACGCGGCGGCAGCCGGCCTGCCGGGCGTACCGGCAGGTCTCCTCCACAATACTGATGAGCGGCAGCTCCGAGCGCGCCCGCACCGCGTCGAAGACGATATGCGGCGTGTTCGACGCGATGGCCGCGAAGTCGGCGCCCGCAGCGGCCGCCTCTTCCACGGCGCCTGCGAGCAGCGCCGTCAGCCCCTCCGTGTCGCCGGCGGCGACGTATCCGATCATTTCCGTCATATTGACGCTGTTTATAACGAGGCGGGGGTAGTCCTCCCCGCCGGACAGCTCCCGGACGCCCCGGATGATGCCGTCATAATAATCGAGCGTCGAGGCGGGTCCGATCCCGCCGATAATACCGGCCTTTTTCATTTGATCGTACTTCCTTTCGTCGGTCCCTGTTTAAATTTACCACAAGTCCGCCGGAAAGGCAACCGGATATGGCCTTTATCAAAGCGTGACGCATCACCGGTTTACGCCGGCAATGTGCAGGAAACGCAGCTTCTTGTATGTATACGCGGCCAGAACTTTGTTGTCGCAGTCGTATGTGTGCGCCGCGACAAGAATATTGTCCGGCTTCGGCGGCGAGCCGGCCGCCACGACGAACGGCGTATGCGTGAACTGCGCCCCGTCAAACGAGATCTGGACGATATCGCCCGGGCGGATGTCCTCGGCGCGCGCTTCCACCGCGAACGGGCCGGGCCCGCCTTTGCCCCTGACAAGAAAATCGTACAGAAACCGGACCCCCGTCCAGGACGGCGACTTATCGTTTGCGCTTTTGTAATACCAGCCGTAGGTCGGCCTGTAATTCATCACGCGGGACCCCTCGAACAGGCATTGGGACGCAAAATTTGTGCAGTCGCCGCCCAGCTTGTCGTAATTGTAGTACGCCGGATTTCTTGAGTAGGCCCATTTATGCGCGTATGCGACGGCGGCGCTGCGGTCGTAAAGCTCCTTTTGAGACATACAAATCCATCCTTTGCTTTCAGATGCTTCATAGTATGCATGAGGAGGCAGCCTTCCACTTTTCGCTTGTCATAGCGGCGCGGCTGGTTTACAATAGTGACAGACCAGCCGAAGCGGACGGTGAAACCGCCGCTTTTTTAGGGGGGTACGACTTTGCTGACGGCAGACAACGTGCAAATCATCGCAAAATACTTCACGGCCTGGGAGCATCTGACACAGACGGAACGCGATGAGCTTGTGGAAAACACGACGCTCATGCACTATCCGAAGGGAACGTGCATCCACAACGGCGAAAACGACTGCAGAGGCATGCTGATTATCAAAAAAGGCATGCTCAGGACCTATATGCTCTCGGAAAACGGAAAAGAGATCACGCTCTACCGGCTCGGCGAGGGCGAGCTGTGCGTACTTTCCGCCTCCTGCGTGCTTACGTCCATCACCTTCGAGGTGCATATCGACGCCGAGGAGGATACGGACGTGCTGTTCACCAGCTCGCTGTACTTCCAGTCGCTGCTCGAGCGCAATCTACACGTGGAATGCTTTGCTTATAAAATCGCCGCCGACCGCTTTTCCGACGTCATGTGGGCCATGCAGCAGATTCTCTTTATGAGCATGGACAAACGGCTGGCCGTGTTTTTATGGGATGAGCTCATGAAGTCGGAGGACGACACCGTCCGCCTGACGCACGAACAGGTCGCGAAGAACATCGGCACGGCGCGCGAGGTCGTCAGCCGCATGCTCAAATACTTTACCTCCGAGGCCATCGCCGAGCTTTCGCGCGGCGGCATCCGGATCATCAACAAAGAAAAGCTGCGAAAACTGACGCAATAGCTCGCCACCAGGCCGTCATAAGAATCATATATAAAGCAATGCCGGACAAGGCTGGGCCTTGTCCGGCATTGCTTTGCTCCGTGGTTTGTATATCTTCTCCTGCTGGCAGGTTATTTTATTCGCGGCGCGCGGGCCGCGCGGCTCACGCCTCGAGCATCCTGAGTATATCCGCTTTCGGCCGGGCGCCTACGGTCGTGTTGACGACCTTGCCGCCTTTGACAACGGCCAGGGTCGGAATGCTCATGACCCGGAACGCCTGCGCGAGCTCCGGCTGTTCGTCCACGTTGACCTTGCCCACCTTCACGGCTTGATTCTCGCTCGCCACCTCTTCCACAATCGGCGATACCATCCTGCACGGGCCGCACCAGGCCGCCCAGAAATCCAGTAACACGGGCTTATCCGATTGTATGACTTCCTTCTCGAAATTCTCTTTTGTTATCGTCAGCGTCGACATGCTGCATCGCTCCTTTGTTATGTTTTATAGCTTTATTATACGCGTCCGCGGCTTTTATTCTGTGAGTTTATCACATATGCCGAGTTTTTTACGTTTGAATACTACGCCTATTATACCCGTACATATCTTTTATATATGAACCGTGATACCGTTGCGGATGTTAAATACGTATAGAAGCGGGGCGATTGGATGTCGGTTGGGCTTATTGTCGTCGTTATGCTTGTTTGCGCCTGTATCTTCGTCAACGGCTGGACCGACGCGCCCAACGCGATCGCAATCGTCGTTACCACCAGGGTGCTCGCCCCGAGAGCCGCCGTGGTCCTGGGCGCGCTGTTCAATTTGCTTGGCGTTTACCTGACGGGCACGGCCGTGGCTTCGACGACGGCGGGCATTGTCCAGATCGGGACCGGCCCGGACGCGCTCGTCACGCTCGGCGCCGCGCAGCTGGCAATCGTGATCTGGGCCGTATCGGCCTGGCGCTTTGGGCTGCCGACCAGCGAAAGCCACGCGCTGATCGCCGGTCTGATGGGGGCCGGCATATCCCGGGGCGGCCTCGGCGTCTTCAACTGGGACGCAATTCAAAAGGTGCTGATCGGTCTTTTCATCTCTACCGCCGCCGGTTTCGCGCTCGGTTACGTTGCCGCAAAGCTCCTCGAAGCCGTTTGCAGGCGTATGAACAGGCGCAGGACGGAAGGCTTTTTTTCCATAGGACAGCTTGCGAGCGCCGCGCTTATGGCCTTTGCGCACGGCGCGCAGGACGGGCAGAAGCTCATGGGCGTTTTCTGCCTCACCTTGACCGCGGGCGGAATCTGCACGCAGAGCGGCGACGCCCCGATGGCAATCCCCGCCTGGGTTATGCTGGTTTGTTCCCTGCTCATGGCCCTCGGGACGTCCGTCGGCGGATACCGGATCATCAAGTCGCTTGGCATCGATATGGTCAGGCTTGAGAAGTACCAAGGCTTCGCCGCTGAAATCGCCGCCTCCGGGAGCCTGATCGTATCGACGTATTTTGGCATCCCCCTGAGCACGACAAACACGAAGGCCACAGCGATGCTCGGAGCCGGCGTCACGAGGGGATGCCGCAGGATCAACTGGGGCATCGCCCGGGACATGCTCCTCGCGTGGGTCCTGACGATCCCCGCCTGCCTGATCCTCGGTTATGTCTCGGCAGCACTTCTCAGGCTTGTATTCTGACACCCTGCGTTTACGCGCAAAGGCGCCTGATGCCTGTCTGCTTGTGAAAGGACTGTAACAATGAGCCGACCGCTCCGTAAAAACGACGACTATTTCAGCCTGTTTGATATCGGTATGGACCTGGCGTGTAAAGCCGCCCTGCAGCTGCAGGCGTCTTTGGCCGGCGGCGTCATCCGCGTTAAGGAGCTTAAAGAGATCCGGGTGACAAAGCGCGAGGGCGGCGCGCATGTGCGCCGGTGTCTCGAGGCTGTCGACGCCGCCTTCATCACCCCGTTTGACCGTATGGATATCGTGGAGCTTGTCAGAAAGATCGACCGCCTGACAGCCGGCATTGACGCCGTCGCCGACCGGCTGTATATCCTGCAGGTCAAAAAAGCCGATGTCTATCTGCTCGGCTTTGCGGAATCCATCGTCAAAGCGAGCCGGACGCTTAAAACGTTGACCGGTCTATTGCGGCAGTACAAAAAAAACCGGAAGAAAATCGTCGGCTGCATTCTGGAGATCGGCTGCCTCGAAAAAGAAGGCGATACGCTTTTCGGCGAAAGCGTGAGCCGGCTCTTCGCGCGGGAAACGGACGCCATAAGGCTGATCCGCCAGAAGGACCTGTACCAGTTGATGCAAGATCGGAAGAGCACACGTCTGAACTCCAGTCACCGCTCATTATCT
>CAYMLM010000261.1:0-4170 GCA_964391385.1 uncultured Papillibacter sp. | reverse complement strand
CTTGCGGCGGATTACGAAACCAGCTCGACGGCCTTGACGGCGGCCGCGCCGGCGTCGGGCGTGTACGCGTCCGCGCCGATCTCGTCGGCGAAAGCCTGGGTGATCGGAGCGCCGCCGACCATGATCTTGACCTGGTTCTTGCAGCCGGCGTTGATCATCGTCTGGACGGTGTTCTTGAGGGACTCCATCGTGGTTGTCAGAAGGGCGGAAGCGCCGACAACCTTGCAGTTGGGATTGGCCTTGATCGCTTCGACAAACTTGTCCGCCGGAACGTCGACGCCGAGGTCGATGACTTCAAAGCCGGCGCTTTCAATCATCAGCGCAACGAGGTTCTTGCCGATGTCGTGGAGGTCGCCCGCGACGGTGCCGATGATGTATACACCGTGTTTGCCAACGCTGTCGCCGGCGAGGAGGGGCTTGAGGATCTCAACGCCCTTTTTCATGGTCTTGGCGGCGACGAGCATCTCGGGAACAAAGATTTCATTGGCCTGGAACTTGGCGCCGACAATGCCCATAGCGCCGATCATGCCGTCATTGAGGATGGCGTTCGGGTCTTCGCCCGCGTCGATGGCTTCCTGAACGAGACCTTCAATGAGTTTTACCTTGCCGAGTTCTACGGCATTTGCGACTTCCTGGATTTTTGACATTACAATATACCTCCTGTAAATAAATGAAATGATAATCTAGCATGTGATGCCAAATGATACACTATTTCTTTTGCCCGAAGATGCCCGCGCGGTAGGCGCCGATATATTCCATGCACATCTCGTCCATCCCCAGAAGGGCCTCGGTGGCAAAAATCATGCCCATCAGGTCCTGATTGAGGGGATCGAGCACGGCGCTGTCCATGCCGGCGTTCATCGCCAGCACGCAGAACGCCTGGTTGACGATCCGGCGGACGGGCAGGTTGAAGGAGATGTTCGACACGGCGCCGGAGATGTGGACGTCCGGGTAATTGCGCTTGATATGGGTCATGACCTCGACGACCATGGCGATGCCGTCTTCGGACGTGCAGAGCATCTCGACCAGCGGGTCGATGTGGATGCGGCTGGGGGCGATGCCGAATTCCTCGGCGCGCTTCATGATGTGGTCAAAGACCTCGATGCGCTTGGCGGCCGTCTTCGGGATGCCCGTGTCGTCGCACAGAAGGGCCATGATGTCCCACTTTGTGTCGGCGAGAACGGGGAAGGCCACGTCGATTTTGTTGCCTTCGCCGGAGACTGAATTGAAAAGGCCGGGTTTTTTGCAGATCTTCATGCCCTCGAGACAGACATTGACGTCCGGGCTGTCGACGGAGATCGGCGTGTCGGTGACCTCCTGGACGAGATTGATCATCCATTTGAGCACATCCGCCTCGTTTTCCTTGACGGACGCGCACACGTCGATAAACGTCGCGCCGGCGTCGGCCTGCCTTTTGGCGATATCCTTGATATACGCTTCGTCGCGTTCGGCGATCGCCTTGGCACAGGACGGTATCGAGCCGTTGAGCTTCTCGGCTATGACTATCATAACATAAATACTCCTTTGCTTACAATAATTTTTTCGCAGCTTCCACAACATGTGAGACGAGCACCGAGGTTGTGACCGTTCCCACGCCGCCGGGCACCGGAGTAATCGCTTCCACAACCGGCTCCGCCTCGTCGAATTTCACGTCGCCGCAGAGCTTGCCGTCGTCCGTCATGTTGATGCCGACGTCGACGACGATCTGGCCGGCCGACAGGTATTCCTTCGTGACGGCGTTGGCCTTGCCGGCCGCGACGATCAGTATTTCGGCGTTTCTTGCAACGGACGGCATATCCACGGTGCGCGTGTGGCAGACGGTGACCGTCGCGTGCCTGCCCATGAGCATGATGGCGGCCGGTTTTCCGACGACAAGGCTGCGGCCGATGACCGTGGCGCGCTTGCCTTTGCAGTCGATGCCGTAATAGTCCAGGATTTCCATGCAGGCCTGCGCCGTGCAGGGGGCGTAGCCCTCGCCGCTGCCCGTGAAGACACCCGCGAGCGAGCCGTCGGTGATGCCGTCGATATCCTTTTCGGGTCTGAGGGCCTTCCGGACGGCCTCGTCGTCGAGGTGCTTGGGCAGGGGACGGAAAATCAGCACGCCGTGGACGTTTTTATCACTGTTGAGCACTTCGATATTCTTCATGAGCTCTTCCTGCGTCACGTCCGCGGGAAGAACAACGTTTTTGACGCCGACGCCGACGGTTTCGCAGCGTTTCGTCGCGCCTTTTTCATAGGAGATGTCGTCCGGCCGCTCGCCGACGCGTAAAATGGCGAGGGTGGGGGAGATGCCCTTCGACTTGAGCGTTTCGACTTCCGCCTTGAGCTTTTCGTTCATCGCGGCGACGACGTCCTTGCCGCTTAAAAGTTTAGCCATATAATCCTCCATTCCGCCGCGAAACGGCGGCACAACGTGTGAAAACGCGCAGTTGACACACTTTTTCTATCTGAGCTGGGATATGACGGACGCGTAGATCCTGTCCGCCTGCGCGCAGTATTTGTCCAGAAGCGCGTCCGCTTCCGTCTCGATTTTTTTGGCGGTGTCCCTGTCCGTCATGGAGTTGGTGTTGATGAAGACGTTGAGGCTCGCGCCCATGAGCGCGGATTTGCAGAAAACGACGCCCACGCCGACGTCGGAGAGCGCGAGCCTGCTGCCCTTCGCGGCCAGCTCCTCGTGCAGCTCGATCGCCTTCGCGCACGAGCGCATGATGTCCATGGGGACGGTGCAGGCGGTTCTGAGGGCTTCTTCCATGATCCTTTCGCGGTTGGGGTCGTCCTTGGGGATGCCGTAGGCCTTCGACAGGGGCTCAAATACGACGGCGTCCTCGTCGACGAGCCTCAAAAGCTCTTTCTGGAGCGCCGCCGCTTTTTCCATAATCGCGTATATATCCGCTTCAACGTCGGCATATTTCTTTTTGCCGACCGTGAGATTGCCGACCATCGAGCCGAGCGCCGTACCGACCGCGCCGACGAGCGCGGAAGCGCCGCCGCCGCCGGGCACGGGCGCTTTGGAGGCCAGCACGTCGACAAACTCCGCGCAGCTCACCGTAACAAATGACATATAAGCATTCTCCTTTATTGTGCGTTTGAGTCCGTACGCTTTTTCGGTCATGATCTTTAATGGCAAAGCCATGATTTCATGGCTTCATTGCGCTGCCGCCGCGAAACGGCGGTACGGCACGCCATGCCGTCTGTAAAGACGGCATGGCGGACAGGAGAGATTTAGAACAGGCCGGAGACTTTTCCGGTTTCGGTGTCGACGTCGATGCGGCGGTAACCGGGGTCGGAACCGGTGCCGGGCATCATGCTGATCGTGCCGGCCATCGGGCACAGGAATTTCGCGCCGCCGTAGACAAGGATGTCGCGTATCGGCAGGCGCCAGCCCTTCGGCACGCCCTTGACCGCCGGATCGTGCGACAGCGACAGGTGCGTCTTGACCATCATGGTGCAGAAGTCGGCATAATACGGGTCGTTCTCAAAGCGCTCGGCCTTCTCGATGGCCAGCGGCGCCCAGTCGACGCCGTCGGCGCCGTAGACTTCCTTCGCGATGAGCTCCACGCGCTGGCGGAGCGGCATTTCGAGGGGATACAGGTAATTGATATCCGTGGGCTCCTCGCAGGCTTCAACGATGAGCTCGGCAAGCTCCCTGGCGCCTTCGCCGCCGTACTGCCAGTGCTCGGAAAGGGCGCAGCGCACGCCGCGCTCGGCGCACAGCTTCTTGATGAGGTTGATCTCCTCGTCTGTGTCGGTGTAGAACTTGTTGATGCAGACGACGGGCTTGATCCCGGATTTCATGACGTTGCCGACATGGTGGAACAGGTTGGCCGTGCCCTTTTCAAGCAGGTCGAGGTTCTTCTCCGTGTACTCCTTGGGCAGGGGACGGCCGGCCACGACGGCCGGGCCGCCGCCGTGCATCTTGAGCGCGCGGACGGTGCACACGACGACGGAGACGTGCGGCTTGAGGCCGGAGAGGCGGCACTTGACGTTCCAGAACTTCTCGAAGCCGATGTCGGCCGCGAAGCCGGACTCTGTGACGTGATAGTCAAACAGCTTGAGGGCCAGACGGTCGCCGATGATGGAGGACTGGCCGATGGCAATGTTGGCAAACGGTCCGGCATGGACGAAGAGATCGGAAGAGCACACGTCTGAACTCCAGTCACCGCTCATTAT
>CAYMLM010000260.1:0-4236 GCA_964391385.1 uncultured Papillibacter sp. | reverse complement strand
AATCCAAAGCCCCTGCTCTCAACGTATCTCACCACAAAATACGTTGAAAACAGGGGCTTTTTCTTGGAGCTGGTAGTCAGACTCGAACTGACGACCTGCGCATTACGAATGCGCTGCTCTACCGGCTGAGCTACACCAGCGTCTTGAGCGTTTGACTCAGGTGAACGCTATTATACAGCAAACCTCGCGCGCTTGTCAATCCAAAAAAACGGTAAATTCCGCGTATTTCCCGAACGCGGAATTTACGCCTCTGACGCGGCCGGGGACGGCGGCTGCGGCGCTGAAGCCGCCCGCCGTCCGGCCTTTAACGCAGAGTTTCAGCGGATCATAGCGCCGAGCTCGGTTTTTAAAAGCTCGAGTATCTTCCCGGTCGTCTCGTCGGCGTCGGCGTCCGTCAGCGTCGCGCTGTCCGAACGGAGCCGGAGCGAAAACGCCGCGCTCTTTTTGCCTTCGGGCACCTGCGCGCCCGTGTAAATGTCGAACAGCGCGACCTCGCGCAGCAGCGCTCCTCCGCCCCGGCGGATGCAGTCCGTGAGCGCGGCGACCGTGACGGCCTTGTCGCAGACGACGGCGATGTCGCGCGAGATTGCCGGGAACCGCGGCAGCTGGACGTACCGCGCCTCACCGGCGCGGCAGCCGAGCAGGAGGCTGAAATCGAGCTCCGCCGCGTAAGCCTCGCCGAGCTCGTAAACGCCGGCAATCCGGGGGTGGAGCTGACCGACAACGCCGAGGACCGTTTGTCCCGAACGGATCACGGCACAGCGACCCGGGTGATACGACGGGTTTTTGCGGTCGGCCTCGAACGCGACGTCCGTGACGCGCAGCTCCCGCAGCAGCGCCTCGACAGCGCCCTTGATTTCAAAAAAGTCGGTGCCGCCGTACGCGCCGAGCGTGACGACCAGCCGCTCGTCCGGCAGCGTTTCGCCGCACGGACGGTAGACTTTCGCCATTTCGTAGAGCTTCACGTTTGTATTGCGGTAGCTGGCGTTTCGGGCCAGCGTGTCGAGCATCGGCGGGAGCGACGTCGTGCGCATGACGCTCGTGTCCTCACCGAGCGGATTTAAGATGACCGTCGAGTCTTTGAGCGGGGAATCGGCCGGCAGGCCGATCTTTCCGTAAGCGGAGGGGCTGATGAAGGAGTACGTGTAGATCTCGCTGTATCCCATGCCGCGCAGGAGGCTGCCGGTGCGCCGCTCGAGCGCCTGCTTTTCCGTGAGGCCGCCCGTGACGGCGCGGCCGCCGAACATCGTCGGCTCGATGACGTTGTAGCCGTAAAACCGCGCGACCTCCTCTGAAAGGTCCGTGTAGTGCTCGACGTCGCCCCGCCATGACGGGACGGTGACCGTGTCGCCGTCGATGCCGAAGCCGAGCGATTGAAGCGTCGTTTTCATGAATTCCGCGGGTATCTCCGCGCCAAGCAGCCGGTTGATCTTCTCCGGCTCGAGCTTCAGCGTGCGGGGGACGAACCTTTTGGCCGTGACGTCGACGACGCCGTCAATGACTTCGCCCGCGCCGAGCAGCTCCACGAGCTCGCATGCGCGCTCGACGGCCGCGAGCGTGTTCTCCGGATCGAGACCCTTTTCAAAGCGGGAGGACGCGTCCGTTCGCATGCCGAGAGCGATGGCCGTTTTGCGGATGGAGATGCCGTTGAAGTTGGCCGACTCGAAGACGGCCAGCTTCGTGCTTTCGGTGATTTCGCTGTTCTCGCCGCCCATGACGCCGGCCACGCCGACGGGCTTGACGGCGTCCGCGATGACGAGCATGCCGGGCGTCAGGGCGCGCGGCGTCCCGTCGAGCGTGTGGATCGTCTCGCCCGGTTTGGCGGTTCGCACGACAATCCTGCGGCCCTCGATGCAGGCATAGTCGAACGCGTGCATCGGCTGCCCGTACTCGAGCATGACGTAGTTGGTTATGTCGACGATGTTGTTGATCGGCCGTACGCCGGCGGCGCGCAGGCGCTGGCGCATCCACTTTGGCGACGGTTCGATTTTGATGTTTTTGACCATACGGGCCGTATACCGCGGACACAGCTCCGCGTTTTCGATCTCAATGGACAGATGCTCGCGGATGTCGCCGCCGCTGCCCTTCACCTGAGGCTGCGGGATTTTAAGCTTCGTGCCGAACGTGACGGCGCTCTCGCGCGCGAGGCCTATAACGGACAGGCAGTCCGGCCGGTTGTTCGTGATCTCGAATTCGACGATGCTGTCGTCCGCGCCGATGACCGGCCGGATGTCGTCGCCGGGCTCGCAGTCGTCCTCCTGCAGGATGAAGATGCCGTCCTCGACGGCGTAGGGGAAGTCGTGCAGGTCCAGCTCGAGCTCCTTGAGCGAGCAGAGCATGCCGTTTGAGAGCACGCCGCGCAGCTTGCCCTTTTCAATTTTCACGCCGCCCGGCAGGCGCGATTTGTGCAGCGCCACCGGAGCGAGGTCGCCGGCCCGCACGTTCTGCGCGCCGGTGACGATCTGGACGGGCTCGCCCTTCCCGACGTCGACCTGACAAACCCACAGGTGGTCGCTGTCGGGGTGCCGGCCGATCTCGACGACGCGCCCGACGACGACGTTTTGTATCTCCTCCGCCGGCTCGTGGGTCAGCTCCACCTTGGAGCCTGAAAGCGTCATTTTATCGGCGTACTCCTTTGAATCCGCCTTGATATCCGTATAGGCCGACAGCCATTTACGCGATAGATTCATGTTGATTACCCCCTAGAATTGGCTTAGAAACCGCATGTCGTTTTCGAACAGCAGCCGCATATCGTCGATGTCGAACCGGAGCATCGTCATGCGCTCGAGTCCGATGCCGAACGCGAAGCCGGAATATTCGTCCGGGTCGATTCCGCAGCCGGCCAGCACCTTGGGGTGCACCATGCCCGCGCCGAGAAGCTCGATCCAGCCCTCGCCCTTGCAGACGCGGCAGCCTTCGCCCTTGCAGACGAAGCACTGCACGTCGACCTCGCAGGACGGCTCCGTGAACGGGAAGTGGTGCGGACGGAAGCGCGTCTTCGTCCCCTCGCCGTAAAGCTTTGCCACGAGCGCGTTGAGCGTGCCCTTCAGGTCGCCCATCGTGATGCCCCTGTCGACGACGAGGCCCTCGATCTGGTGGAACATCGGCGAGTGCGTGGCATCGACCTCGTCCTTCCTGTAAACGCGGCCGGGCGAGATGATGCGGATGGGCGGCTTTTGCCGCTCCATCACGCGCACCTGCACGGGCGAGGTCTGGCAGCGCAGATGGACCGTCTCGTCCTCGGTGATATAAAACGTGTCGTGCCACTCGCGCACGGTGTGGCCGACGGGGATATTGAGCCGGTCGAAATCGTAGACGGACAGCTCCACCTCCGGGCCCTCGGCCACGGCAAAACCCATCCCGATAAAGATGTCCTCCGCCTCCTCCAGTACGATCGTCATCGGGTGGCGGCGGCCGACCGCGACGGGCTTGCCGGGAATCGTGACGTCAAGCGCCTCGGTGACGAGCCGCTCGGCCAGTTCCGCCTCGGCGATGACGGCCGCGCGCGTCTCGATGGCGCTCTCGATGTCGGCCCGGACCTGATTGGCCAGCTGCCCGACGACGGGGCGCTCCTCGGCACTGAGCCCTCCCATCTGCTTGAGGATGGCCGTGATCTCGCCCTTCTTGCCGAGGAATTTCACGCGCGCTTCCTCGAGCGCGGCGCGGTCGGCGGCGCTTTCAACAGCGGCCAGCGCCGCTGATTTGAGCTGTTCCAGCTGTTCCTTCATATGAAGCCTCCCTTTCGGATAACGTTGCTATTGTTACAGTTTTATACGCCGGGCGAACGCAGTTCGCCCCTACGCGGCGTCGCGGCGGATTTATCGTAGGGGCGAACTGCGTTCGCCCGCTTTCCTGAACGGGCGAATCCTACGATAATTACAGGATATAGGGCAGCGCCCTATACCTTAATCGGGCGGCGGGCGTGTTTAGAAATCGGGCGGACAAATAAAAAAGCCTTCCGTCCCATCAAAAAGGGACGAAAGACAGGTTTCTTCCGCGGTACCACCCAGATTCGGCCCTTTTATATAAAGGCCGCGCTCTTTGCCGTCTTAACGCGACGGGACGCCGGGGATTGGCCGGAGCTCACGGGCGAACCAAGTGCTGTGGACGCGGGGCGCTTTCAGCCGGCGGCAGCCCCTCTCTGCTGCGTTCATGGCAAATCCCTGCTTTGGCCTGCATTTGCCGCACTATTTTCCCGATCAAGATCGGAAGAGCGTCGTGTAGGGAAAGAGTGTA
>CAYMLM010000259.1:0-4257 GCA_964391385.1 uncultured Papillibacter sp. | reverse complement strand
GGTCATGGGGCCGCAGGCACTGGTCCGCTTTTGGGCGGCGGGCGGGAATAGATTGAAAGATGAAAAAGGACGCCCGATCCATCTGCAGCGAATCAGACGAACAGCCAGAGGCTCAGGGCCATGACGGCCATGCCGGCGACGAGCCCGTAGATCGACAGATGGTGCTCGCCGTATTCCCGCGCCGACGGCAAAAGCTCGTCGAGCGAGATGAACACCATGATGCCGGCCACGGCGGCAAACAGAATCCCAAAGACGACGTCGTTCATGAAGGGCATGAGGATCAGGTACCCGATGAGCGCGCCGATGGGTTCGGACAGTCCGGAGGAAAAGGAATATAAAAAGGCCTTCCTCTTGCTGCCCGTCGCGTAATAGACGGGCACGGAGACGGCGATGCCCTCGGGGATGTTGTGAATGGCGATGGCCACGACGATCGGTATGGCCACCTCCGGGGCCTGCAGGGCCGACACGAACGTGGCCAGTCCCTCCGGGAAGTTGTGGATGGCGATGGCCAGCGCCGTGAAAACGCCGGTGCGCAGGAGCCGGACCTGTCCGGTCTCCGGCGGGGCGCCGAGCGTCTTCACCTCGTGGGGGTTCTGCTCGCTCGGGATCAGCCGGTCGATGAGGCCCATGAGGAGCATACCGCCGAAGAAGGCGGCGATCGTCACGAGAAGGCCCGGCCTCTCCCCCATCGCCGCGGACAGGGAGTCCTTTGCCTTGAAGAAGATCTCAACCATCGAGACGTAGATCATGACGCCGGCGGAAAAGCCGAGGCTGACGGACAAGAACCGCTTGTTCGTCTTTTTCGCGAAAAACGCGATGGTGCTCCCGATGCCGGTCGACAGGCCGGCCACGAGCGTGAGGGCAAATGCCGCAAGTATGTTATTCATGACTAACTCCTGTGTCGATGTGCGCGGCGTATCGCCGCGCCCGATATATGTCATTATACAGATTCTGCCGCCGGTTCGTCAAGATGCGGACGCGCCAGGACTCGCAGGGACGTCAGACGCGCGGGCGGTGAATCATCGCCCCAACAAAGGCGGGGCATGACGTCCGCGGCGGACCGTCTGGATTTCACGGGCGCGTTTTTTCGGCTTTTTCACAAATGTTTTCTTATTGCTTTTTCACAGCACATAAAATATGATGGTTATGCCAAAAATCGGTATTTTGCCCGTGAGTATTATGCGCATTAAAGGAGGAAAGTTATGAAAGCGAAGAAGAGAATCCTAACGATTTCGATTATTCTGTGCCTGCTCCTTGCTCTCGCTCCGTCGGCCCTGGCCGATCCGATCATCACATTCGGCAATTTGGACGACGCGACCTATCTCGTCGGGGAAACGGCCGAGCCCCTGGACGTCGGCCTCGCGTTAATCGGCACAACCTTCCAGTGGCAGTCCGCTCCGGACGGTACGTTTGTTTTGTTTCTGGACATCCCGGGCGCGACGGAAGGCAGCTATACGCCGTCCACCGCCAACGCCGGCACCCGCCTTTACCGCTGCAAGAAAACAAACGGCGGCGACATCAGCTACACCGACGCGGTGAAAATCACGGTGCTCAACGAGCCGACGGTCAGCCTGACGCCGCTGTCGCAGTCCGTCCCGGTCGGCGGGCAGGCCACGTTCACGGCCGCGGCGTCCGGCACGGACGGCTGGGTGCTGACCCACAGCTACTGGGCCTGGGGCCCGACGGCCAATCCGGCAGATATCGCGGGCGACACCAGCTCGGGCGGCTCGATCGCCATGACGACCATCAGCAAGACCCTGACAGCCCCGGGGGCGATCTATTACTTCTATGTCGCCGAGTATACGGACGAGGCCAACGGCACAAAGGACATCACCGTCTACAGCAACGGGGCGCAGGCCGTCGTCTCCAGCACCAATCCGTTCACGGACATCTCCCCCTCCGACTGGTTCTACAGCGACGTGCTCTACGCGTACAACCTGGGCCTCGTTTCCGGCATGACGCCGACGACCTACGAGCCGAACGGCTACCTCACGATCGCCCAGGCGATCAAGCTGGCCGCCTGCATGCACCAGTATGACAACACCGGGTCCGTGACGCTTGCAAACGGCGTGGTCAACTGGTACGACACGTACGTCGATTACGCCATCGCCAACGGCATCATCTCGTCGTCCTCGTACGCCGGGCGCTATGACAGCAACGCCACGCGCGCGGAATACGTCAAGATCTTCTACTACGCCCTGCCGCCCGCCGATTATACGGAGAACCACACGGTCCCGGCCGGGTCGATCCCCGACGTGGCCATCACCGATCCGTACGGCTACGAGGTCTATACGTTCTACCGGGCCGGCATCCTGCAGGGCAACGACGCCAACGGCACGTTCGCGCCGGGCAGCAATATCAAGCGCAGCGAGGTCGCGGCCATCATCGCGCGCATGATGGAGCCGGCCAACCGGATCACGGCGCCGTATCCCTGGGTGTAAGACGCAGGCAAATAACGGATAAAAAAGTCCGCCGAAGCCCGGCGGACTTTGTCCGTATATTCTTACTGCCTGAAGGATTGCCGGGCTATTCGGCAAAGTCGGAGTCAATGAGCTGGCAGAGCGTATCGACGGCCGTGACCTCGTCCGAACCGTCGCCGATGATGCTGATCGTGGCGCCCTTGGCAACGCCGAGGGACAGCACGCCCAGAAGGCTCTTCGCGTTGACGCGGCGGTCGTCCTTTTCTATCCAAATGCTGCTTTTAAACTCGTTTGCTTTCTGTATTAAGAAGGTGGCGGGTCTGGCGTGGAGGCCAACCTGGTTCATAATGGTCGCTTTTTTGATGTACATGTGCTTTCCTCCTTAAAGAAAAACGGCAGTATTTTATGGCTTATCGATACGCTTTCGTTCGCACTCCTCTTGCTTTCATTTTACTATCCCCACGTTCCTGCGTCAAGGCGATTTTTTAATAATTTCTTAACATATTACAAAAAACCGTTGATTTTGCCGTTTGTTTTTACAAAAAGAATCCATCCCTCCGAACGTCGCTATTTCAGCTCGACGATCGTGACGCCGTCCTCCCCTTCGCCGAAGCGCCCGAGCCGGAAGGCGTTGACGTTGCCGTCGTGCCTGAGGCTTGAGTGGACCGCCTTGCGCAGCGCGCCCGTCCCCTTGCCGTGAATGACGGTGACGGTCGTGAGCCTGCCCAGGCGCGCGTTGTCGATAAAGCGTTCCAGGATCGGAATCGCCTCGTCGGTCATCATGCCGCGCAGGTCGAGCTCGGGCTTCGCCGACGCCGCGGCGCTGAATCTGGCCGCCGATTTGCTCAGCTGCTTTTTGACGGAGGCCTCCGTGTCGCTGAGCGTGAGGCGGACCTCGTCGGGGTGGGCGGTGATCTTCATGACGCCGGCCTGCAGGCTCAGCACGCCGTCGGCCGAAACGGATATGACGTCCGCCGTCGTGCCGAGGCCGACGAGCCTGACCTTGTCGCCGGGCACGAGCGGCCGGTCCGGCGGCGGGGCCGTTTCGGCCTGCACCCCGCCCGACGCCGCGTCCTCGGCCTCGTTGAGCCGGCGGAAGAGCTCCGTCTTTTCGGCGTTTAGCTTCTGCCAGTCGGTCTCCTGCGCCGCGGCGCGCAGGCGTCCGAGCTCGGCCACGACCTCGTCGGCCGTGTCCCGCGCCTGCTTCAAGATCCTATTGGCATCGCGGCGCGCCAGCTGCGCGGCCTTCTCGCGCTCGCGCTCCGTCTGGGTCCTGTAGGCCTTCGCCTTTTCGGCGTTCTCGCGCGTCTCGGTCAAAAGCCGGCGCGTCTCGGCCTCCTCGGCCTCCATCCGGCGGCGCGTCTCCTCGAGGCTCGCGAGCACCTCCTCCACCGACGCGCTTTCGGTATTGACGCGGCTTTTCGCGTCCTCGACGACGCCGTCGGGCAGGCCGAGGCGCTTGGATATGGCGAAGGCGTTGGACTTGCCGGGCACGCCGATGAGGAGCCGGTACGTCGGGCGGAGCGTCTCGACGTCGAACTCGCACGAGGCGTTCATGACGCCGGGGGTCGTCAGCGCGAAGAGCTTGAGCTCGGCGTAATGCGTCGTGGCGGCGATGCGCGCGCCGGAGCGCCGCGCGTGCTCGATGACGGCAATGGCGAGCGCCGCGCCCTCGACGGGATCCGTACCCGCGCCGAGCTCGTCGAAGAGCAGGAGCGCGCCGCCGTCCGTCTCGCGCAGGATGGAAACGATGTTCGTCATGTGCGAGGAGAAGGTCGACAGGGACTAGATCGGAAGAGCGTCGTGTAGGGAAAGAGTGTAGGGTAGGGTGTTGTTG
>CAYMLM010000258.1:0-4258 GCA_964391385.1 uncultured Papillibacter sp. | reverse complement strand
CGCTTAGGAGGCGAATGCTCTATCCCCTGAGCTACGAGGGCATGTACAGTTTACCATTCAAGGTTTGTCCAAGGTATGTCCAAACGCGGATGAACCATTTACACTCAGCGGGCGCACGGCTGTCCCTGCTGAGGCGCGGTCCGCACTTTATCGCTCGGGTTTCAATTTTAGCTTATCTGCTATGCCGTGTCAAGAAAATTCGCCCTTGGAGGCAAACTAGGCTCTGCCGCGCCGAAGCGCCCGCAGCCCGGCGCGCGGCCTCAGTTGACAGATAAACCTCTTGCCGGTATGATTATAGGACAGGATGTCTAAACTCTGCGTGGTACGACTCGGGGACGATTCTTACATATGAGGTGTCCTTTATGCTGATAGGTTTCTTTGATTCCGGCGTTGGCGGACTTACCGTCCTGCACGAGACGATAAAAAAGCTGAAACACGCGGATTTTATTTATTATGCCGACACGCTGAACGTCCCATACGGCACAAAGACAAAGGCGCAGGTCCGGCAGTATGTTTTCAACGCCGCGGATTTTATGGTGCGCCTGGGGATCGACGTACTGGTCGTGGCCTGCAACACCGCCACGAGCGTAGCGATCGAAGACCTCCGCAAAGAGCATACCCTGCCGATCATCGGCATGGAACCGGCTGTCAAGCCCGCCGTTGAAAACCATAAGGACAAGAGAATTCTCGTCACGGCCACGGAGCTGACGCTGCGGGAGGAAAAGCTCAGAAAGCTCATTACGAGGCTGGACTGCGAGGATATCGTCGACCTTCTGCCGCTGCCGAAGCTCGTCGATTTTGCCGAGCGCGCGGTATTCGACAGGGATACAGTCCTGGGGTATATATCGGAGACACTGGGAGAGTGCGAACCCGGCCGTTATCAAACCGTCGTTTTAGGCTGCACGCACTTCATCTTTTATAAAAATGAATTCAGGAAGCTGCTGGGCCCGGATATTGAGATCATCGACGGCAACAGGGGAACGGTGAATAGGCTGATCACAACACTCGAGGCGCTGCAGGTCCCGGAAGGCGGAGGCGGAAGGATCGACTATTACCATTCCGGCAGCGAGGCGCGCGATCCCGATGTCCTTTCAAGGTATGACGATCTGCTCAAAAGGCTCGACAAAATACAAAACGAATAGAGAAGCGCGGCTGTTACTGCCGCGCGAAAAGGCTGCAGCAATTTTCGTTTTGCTGCAGCTCTTTTTTGTCCGTATCAAGCTTAAGAATTGTCCGTTGTCTCTTTCAGCTGAATCTTCAGCCCGTTTGGGTCCTGTATAAAAAAGAACTTCACGGTCGGATGGATGAAAGGGCCGCTGTGGATCGGGATGCCCTTGTCATTGATCATTTCGAGCGCTTCGTCAAGGGAGGGCACCTCAAACCCCAGGGAAATGGCGTCGCCGACGACGGCATCCTGGCTGTCGGCATTGCAGACGAGTTCGATCTGCACGTCACCGGCATTCAGGAAAGCCAGCTCCAGGCCCGGCAGGGCGTTGAACCTGCTGGCGATCTCCAAGCCCAAAACGTCCGTATAAAAACTCAAAGACTCTTCCATCTTTTTGACCATAAGAGTGCTCCAGCAAAACTTCATGTCTTTACCTCCCGATGCGTATTATTCGGTAAACTTTCCTTTTCTATGTATTCCCCGCCACTACCGGATGGCCCGGCATTCAAGGTAATACCGCTTGTCACGTGCGTGCCCGATGGAAAAGCTCTTTTTTGGGAAAACGCCGCCGTTTATGACCGTGCCGAAAAAAACGGACTTGTCCATAGGGGGCAGCAGAAGCCCCACGCTTCCGTCCGCATTTGCCAGCTGGGCGAGGGACTGTTCCCCGTGTATATAATCGATACTGCCGCCGACCTGAGGGAGGTATTCGTCCAGAAATGCCTGAAGCTTCTCGATCATGCCTCCGATGCTCGAAGCCCGGACGGTCAGGCTGCCCGTGCCGCCGGCGCTGATCCAGCGAAGCGCATACCCGCGTCCGCCGCCGGCTGTCAGCCGGTCCTCCGCCGCCTTGATGAACGATGACGGGTCGACGCCCGCCGCGAGCCGGTGGATCGCCTCGAAACGGACAGCGGGATCATAGACGTTGCAAAGCTCGACAAGAGCGTATCGCGCGGGGTGTGCGGTCTTTCCGTTTTCGTCAAGCGAACGTTTGAGCTCGTCCCAGTAATCCTTGGCGGCGGCAAGGGAATGGTTCCCGTCGCCTATGACAATCTGGACGTCGGAGCCGTCAAAAAGCGTGTTCAGGCGCGCCATCACGGCATCGCACGCTTTGCCGCCGACGCGCCAGCCTTTGATCGCGCCGCCGCCTTGCATCAACTCAAAATCGTAGACCTGCTCGAGCGTGTCCGTCTGATCAGCCAGGGGCTCGATGACGCGGCATTCGCCGTCGTCAATGAGCGCCATGATATGCGGCATTTCGACCGCCGCGCGTTTTCTGATCTCAAGCCGCGCCGGCAGGCGCGAAAGGATTGTTTTCTCGCTGGCGCATATGACGGAAACGACCCCGGCCCGGTAATCGTATGCCTCCAGATCGATCATTCCGACGAGTCCCCGGCGGACGCCGCCATCCGACAGCGTGCGCTCGACATATATAAAGCAATGCTTGAGCGTCCTAAAAATTCCCGTTTCCAGGTATTTTCGCATCTCGGTTTCCGCCGCGACCGCGCTCGATACCGGATCGATCGCCTCCAGACGCGCCTCCGGCACAATGAGCTTCAAGGCCGACGGGCTGTCCCCGACAGCCCTTTCGACGCTTTCCCAGTAGGCAGGCTCCGACGAAAACTGGTCACAGGCGATTACGCTCCACCTCGTCATGTCCACGCCGTCGGGGAGCAGGATGTCGGCAGGCAAAAATGCGTTATTTGTCACTCGGATGTTCTCCCGTTTTAGTTTAAATGACCACAGCGCCGTACTTTAGAACGGCGGCCTCGAGTTCCCGGCGGTCGCCCTTTGTGCAGGAGACGGCGGCCGTGCCGGTCACGGCGCGAAGCGACGCGGACAGAACGTCCATATCGTTTGAAACAATATATAAAGGCCTGTCGCTTTGAAACTGGATGGATTTGATCGCGCTTACGGCGCTCCGTGGGGAGAAACCGTCCGGCAGACGAACCGTCAGAATCCTTTTTCCTCCGTCTGCCTGCTCCAGCGCGTTTTCTACGATGTCCTCGGGTGTTTCGGCTTCGGGAACGGCCAGCAGCGGTTCCGTTCGGAGAGTCTCCGCGCTTTCAAACTGCATTGATGTGCAGACCTTCGCGCCTGTGTCCCGCGCCGCCGCCACGGGTTTAAGCGAGGTAAATACGGCCCGCAGCTCCCTGACATATTCCGGCGACGTGCCGCAGCAGCCGCCGACGATTTTTACGCCGAGCTCGGCAAAATGCGCCATCTGACGCGCAAATTCCGAAGCGCCCAGATCGTAAAGGCCCGTCACGCTGTCCGGCATCCCCGCGTTCGGTTTGATGATGACAGGCAGACTCGTGTGCGCCACGACTTTTTCGGCGATGGGATAAATCTCGTCCGGACGGAGCGAGCAGTTGATACCGACGGCCGACGCGCCGAGTCCCTCGGCTGTTACGGCGAAGCTTTCGGGCCTGCAGCCGGTAAATGTCCTGCCGCTTTTGTCAAATGTCATCATTGCAAAGACAGGCAGCTTCGTGTTTTCCTTTACGGCGAGCATGACGGCTTTGAGCTCCAGCAGATCGCTCATCGTTTCAATGGCGACCAAATCGGCGCCAGCCGCCTCCCCGGCGACGGCCTGACGGCGGTACAGCTCGTAGGATTCATCGAAGGTGAGCGACCCGAACGGGGCGATGAACTCTCCGATGGGCCCGATATCAAGGGCCGTGAGCGTTTGACCCATACCGGCTTCCCTGGCGATGGAGACGCCGGCGCGAATGATCTCTTCAACCGTATACCCCGTGTCTTTTAAAGCAACGGCGTTGGCGCCCAGTGTGTTGGTGAGCAGGATATCGCTTCCGGCTTCGTAATAACTGCGCTGTATTTCCAAGACGGCCTCCGGCGCGAGCATATTCATGATGTCGGGCCTTTGCCCGGCCTTCAACCCTTTTCGCAGCAGAATCCAGCCTATGGCGCCGTCAAAAAAAACGAAATCCCGTTTCAGCAGTTCCCCCAGCAAGTCAAGCACTCCTTTCGCCGGCTTTCTGTGTCAATAGTAATGGAACAATATGCAAAAGTAAAGTCATTTTCATATTATTATAGTAAAACACGATTGAAATGCGGACGATTTATGGTATT
>CAYMLM010000257.1:0-4305 GCA_964391385.1 uncultured Papillibacter sp. | reverse complement strand
GTGACGCAGCAGCCGCTGGGCGGCAAGGCCCAATTCGGCGGACAGCGGTTCGGCGAGATGGAGGTCTGGGCGCTCGAGGCGTACGGCGCGGCTTATACGCTGCAGGAGATTCTGACGGTCAAATCCGACGATGTCACGGGCCGCGTGCGAACCTATGAATCGATCGTAAAGGGGCATAATATACCGAAACCGGGCGTGCCGGAATCCTTCAAGGTTCTTGTCAAGGAGCTTCAGTCCCTTTGCCTCGACGTGCGCGTCTTGGACGAGGACGGCAACAAGATCGAGCTCAAGAGCGACGACGACGACGATTTCCGCGACAATATCCGCGACAGGACGATGTACCGCAGCGACGACAGCGAGATCATCGCGGAGGGATACAGCATTGAGGACGTCGAGCTTGACGAAACCGAGTCCGGAGAGGCCGATTTCGAGGAGGACGAGGACGAAGAGGCCGCAGACGAGGGTTCATTCGACGACGAGCTATACGAGCTGGTGGACGACGAGGAGGAGACATTATGAGCTGTGCACCGTTTGACGCATTCCAGATCGGACTTGCTTCGCCCGAGATGATACGAAGCTGGTCATACGGCGAGGTAAAAAAACCCGAAACGATCAACTACAGGACGCTCAAGCCGGAGCGGGACGGCCTCTTCTGCGAAAAGATATTCGGCCCGACGAAGGACTGGGAATGTCACTGCGGAAAATATAAGAAAATACGCTACAAGGGCAAGATCTGCGACCGCTGCGGCGTCGAGGTCACAAAATCGAACGTGCGCCGCGAGCGCATGGGCCACATCGAGCTGGCCGCGCCCGTTTCGCACATCTGGTATTTCAAGGGCATCCCGTCGCGCATGGGCCTGCTTTTAGACCTGACGCCCAGAATTCTCGAGAAAGTGCTGTATTTCGCCGCGTATATCGTCATCGATCCCGGCATGACGCCGCTGCATAAAAACCAGATCCTCACGGAAAAGGAATACCGCGAAATGCGCGAGAAGTACGAGGACGACTTCCGGGCCGGCATGGGCGCGGAGGCGATCCGGGAGCTTCTGGCCGATATCGACTGCGAGGCGTTTTCCGAGCAGCTGCGCGCGGAAGCCAAAGAGGCCTCCGGACAGAAGAAGGCCAAGCTCGTCAAGCGACTGGAGGTTGTCGAGGCCTTCCGCCAGTCCGGCAACGACCCGACCTGGATGATCATCGAGGTGCTGCCCGTCATCCCGCCGGAGATCCGGCCGATGGTGCAGCTCGACGGCGGCCGCTTCGCAACCAGCGATTTAAACGACCTGTACCGACGCGTCATCAACCGCAACAACCGCCTGAAACGGCTCATACAGTTAAACGCGCCGGACATCATCGTGCGCAACGAAAAGCGCATGCTGCAGGAGGCCGTCGACGCGCTTATCGACAACGGCCGGCGCGGGCGCGCCGTCACGGGCGCCAATTCCCGCGCGCTCAAATCGCTGTCCGACATGCTCAAGGGCAAGCAGGGACGTTTCCGCCAGAACCTTCTGGGTAAGCGCGTGGACTACTCCGGCCGTTCGGTCATCGTCGTGGGTCCCGACCTGAAGATCTACCAGTGCGGCGTCCCCAAGGAAATGGCCATCGAGCTCTTCCGGCCGTTCGTCATGAAAAAGCTCGTCGAGGACGGCATGTCCAACAATATCAAATCGGCCAAGAAGATGGTCGACAAGGGCCTCACGGAGGTTTGGGACGCCCTCGACGTTGTGATTAAGGAGCATCCCGTGCTCTTAAACCGCGCCCCGACGCTCCACCGTCTCGGCATCCAGGCCTTCGAGCCGATCCTTGTCGAAGGCCGCGCCCTGAAGCTGCATCCGCTCGTTTGTACGGCGTACAACGCCGACTTTGACGGCGACCAGATGGCCATTCATGTCCCGCTGTCCGCGGAGGCGCAGGCGGAGGCCCGCATTCTCATGCTTTCGGCCAACAACCTGCTGCACCCGAAGGACGGCCAGCCGGTGACGGTGCCCACGCAGGATATGATCCTGGGCTCGTATTACCTGACGTTTTTGCGCGAGGACGAGATCGGCGCCGGGAAATGCTTTTCCTCGCCGAACGAAGCGCTCATCGCGTATCAGTGCGGGGACGTCGGAATCCATGCCCCCGTCAGGGTGCGCGTGTCATGCGAGGTCGGCGGCGAGACAAGGTACAAAATTATTGATACGACCGTCGGCCGGATCATTTTCAACGAACCGATCCCGCAGGACCTCGGCTTTGTCGACCGGAGCGACCCGGAACACATGTTCGACTACGAGATCAGCTTCCAGGCCGGCAGGAAAGAGCTTGAGAAGATCATCCAGATGGCAATCAAAAAGCACGGCTTCACGAAGTCGGCGGAGCTCCTGGACAACATCAAAATGCTCGGCTTTAAGTATTCCACGCGCGGCGCGATCACCATTTCAATCTCAGACATGACGGTGCCGGACCTAAAGCGCAAGCTCATCGAGGATACGGAGAAGAAGGTCGTCTCCATCGAGCAGCAGTACAAGCGCGGCTTTATCACGGACGATGAGCGCTACCGCCTCGTCGTCAAGGAGTGGGAGCGGACGACGCGGGACGTGACGGAAGCCCTGCAGGATGCGCTGGACGAATTCAATCCCATCTACATGATTGCCAACTCCGGCGCGCGCGGCTCTATGAACCAGATCCGCCAGCTGGCCGGCATGCGCGGCCTGATGGCGAACACCGCCGGCAAGACCCTCGATATACCGATCAAGGCCAACTTCCGCGAGGGCCTTACGGTTTTGGAATATTTCGTTTCATCCCGCGGCGCCCGCAAGGGCCTGGCTGACACGGCGCTCCGGACGGCCGACTCCGGCTACCTCACGCGCCGTCTCGTCGACGTGTCGCAGGATGTCATCATCCGCGACTATGACTGCGGCACACACGACGGCATCATTGTTTCAGAGGCGGAAAACGCGGAGGGCATCAAACAGACTTTGGCCGACGCCATCCACGGCCGGTTCCCGTCCGAGGACATTACCGATCCCAGGACGGGCGAGGTTCTGTTTTCGAAGGATCGGATGCTGCTGTCGACAGACGCGGAGATCTTCGGGGCGCACGGCATCGCCGAGGTCAAAATACGCACCGTCCTCGACTGCGAGTCTCCCAGCGGCGTCTGTGCCAAATGCTACGGCATCAATCTCGCCACCGGCGAGCCCGTGTCGATCGGCGAGGCCGTCGGCGTCATCGCCGCACAGTCGATCGGCGAGCCTGGCACGCAGCTGACGATGCGGACGTTCCACACGGGCGGCGTCGCCGGCGACGACATCACACAGGGCCTGCCGCGCGTCGAGGAGCTGTTCGAGGCGCGCAAGCCGAAAAAGATGGCGCTTCTGAGCGAGATCGACGGCGTCGTGGACATTGAGGAGACGCGCAAGAATTCGGTCGTCGCGATTTCGGTCACCAGCCAGGAGGACGGCGAGGTCAAGGTTTATCAGACGCCGTATTCGGCCGGCATCCGCGTGTCCCCCGGCATAACCGTCAAAAAAGGCGACATGCTCACGGACGGCGCGCTCAACCCGCACGACGTCATGCGTATCAAGGGAAAAGACGCGTCCCAGTCGTACCTTATTTCGGAGGTGCAGAAGGTCTACCGCCAGCAGGGCGTCGAAATCAACGACAAGCACATCGAGGTGATCGTCCGGCAGATGCTCCGGAAGGTCAAGGTCGACGACGTCGGCGATACGGACCTGCTGTCCGGCACGACAATCGATATTTTGGAATTCAAACGCACCA
Source organism: uncultured Papillibacter sp. (assembly GCA_964391385.1). Lineage (GTDB taxonomy): Bacteria > Bacillota > Clostridia > Oscillospirales > Oscillospiraceae > Sporobacter. The sequence continues at coordinate 552 of CAYMLM010000257.1, read as the reverse complement.
ATCAGGCCATCCAGAAGCGCATCGACGCCGGTGAGACGGAGCTGCGCAAGGCCACCTGCAATCAGGTTCTCATGGGCATTACAAAGGCCTCGCTCGCGACCGAATCGTTCCTGTCGGCGGCCTCGTTCCAGGAGACGACGAAGGTTCTGACGGAAGCGGCCATCAAGGGCAAGGTTGACCGGCTCGTCGGTCTGAAGGAAAATGTCATCATCGGCAAGCTCATCCCGGCCGGCAGCGGGCTGCCGCTCTACAGGAGGTTTGAGAAAGAGGTCGGAGACAGTTCCTGGGACCTGGACGACGCGTTTGAGTCCGAGGAGCCGGAGGACGACGAGGTCGACCTGTCGGTGCTCATCGGGACCGGAAACGCACTGTAAATTCCCGCCCGTCCAAATAAAAAAGGGGGGCGAAAGCCCCCCTAAGAGTATAAAAAGCGCGGAAGATGCCATAACGGGCGATTACAGATCGCCCCTACAGTTAAACGGCTGTCCGCCATGCAGGGGCGAACTGCGTTCGCCGGCGACAAGACGCATTCAACGTTATATCCGTGTAAAA